>NZ_JALNUQ010000060.1:0-24894 GCF_026540875.1 Sphingomonas sp. GM_Shp_2 | reverse complement strand
CATTCGTCTTTTTTTCGTCATCCGCCTGCTCGGCGTAACGACGCGCGATGATCGCGCAGGCAATCAACTGGAATTGGTGGAACAGCATGATCGGCAGGAGCACGACGCCTACTTGCGCGGCGGGAAACAGCACACCGGCCATCGGCACCCCCGAGGCCAGGCTCTTCTTCGAGCCGCAGAACAACAGAACGATCGCATCCTCCCGCGGCAGGTGCATCAGCCGGCCCAATGCCCAGGTCAGCGCGAGGATCAGCGCCAGCAACGCAAGGCACAGGACGATCAGCAACGCGAGGTCGCCCCCCGAAACGCGACGCCATAATCCTTCAACCACCGCCGCACCGAAGGCGGTATAGACGACAAGCAGGATCGATCCGCGATCGACGATGCCGAGCAGCGCCTTGTGCCGTCCGACAAAGCCCCCGATCAACGGCCGCAGCAGATGCCCGGCGACAAATGGCAGCAGCAATTGCAGCAGGATCGCCTCGACCGACGCGAGCGACACGCCCCCACCCCCTCCGACCCGCATCAGCAGCGCCACGAGCGCCGGTGTGACCAGGATGCCGATCAGGTTGGAAAAGGATGCGCTGCACACGGCCGCCGCGACATTGCCGCGGGCGATCGCGGTGAAGGCGATCGACGACTGGACCGTGGACGGCAGCAGCGTCAGGAACAACAGACCTGCGGCCAACACCTCCGGTACGAAGGGCAAGGCTGCAAAGCCGAGCCCGAGCAGCGGAAACAGCATGAAGGTCACCGCGAATACCGCCAGATGCAGCCGCCAGTTGCGCGCGCCCGCCCAGATCGCTTCGCGCGACAGCTTGGCGCCGTGCAGGAAGAACAACAGCACGATACCTGCGTCCGCGGCGTATCCCGCCCAAACCGCAAAACTGCCGCGTGCCGGCAACAGACTTGCCAATATCACCGTGCCGAGCAGCGCGAGGATGAACGGCTCCAACACCGATCGCAATGCGCGCATCATATCGTCGCGTCCATGCCAGGCGCTTGTGGATCAAAGGCAACGCTGCCCTCGGGCTTGCCGGATGCGGCGTGGTTGAAGTCGGTGATGATGAACCCTTTCGGCTGTACCAGCGCGATATGTCGGCCATAACCGAGAGCGGCCATTCCGGACAGCTTGGCGCCACCAGCCGAGCACCGGACCGTTAATTCCACCCGCCAATGGTCAAAAAAAAGGCCGGTCAAAGACCGGCCATGAAAGTTTTTAGGAGAGGATGCCTGAAAGGCGTATTCCTTTTGCGCTGCGGCAGTTCCCTTCGCAACTGCAACATACGCAATCGAGCTTGCGTTTACGGAAAGCGTGCGGGGGACGTCAGCGTTGCAGAAGCCGTACCGCCGCGCGATCGCCGCCGGTGATCACGCCCTTGGCGTCGGTCGCTGGGAACAGGTTCATCGTGTACGGATCGTTCAGGTATGGCACGTCCTGGTGTGCGGTCAGCGCCAGCTTCGCCGCCCTGCCGGATGCGACGAACGCCTCCACGATCGGTTGCCATTCCGCGCGATCGGGGGCGCCGAATTCGCCGATATGGCCGCGATCCTCGAAGCCATGCGTCTTCAGCCAGCGGATAAACGGGGCCAGTCGCTTGACGCCCAGTTGCGCATCCCCCGGCGCCCGCTCGCTACCGCCATTGTAGATACCGGCAGAACTGCTGTCGAAATACTGGTGCGCGGACCAGATGATCCGGTTTGCGGGATCGGACAGACGGTGCAACGTGGGATTGCGCTCCGCCCAATATTCCGCGCTGGCCCAGCCATAGCCGTCGATGACGATGGCAATACGGCTGTCGATCTTGCGGATCGCGGTGATCGCCTGCTGGCATGCGTCGCGCCATCCATTTTCACCGATTGCGAGATCATGCGGCTCATTCATCAGTTCGATAGCGACCACCGCCGGGTGGTTGCCGAACGCCTGCACCTGCTTCACGCAATAATCGACAAAGGCGCTGATCGGCAACGCGCTGGATCCGAGCTGCGCCTTCGACTTGCGCCCCCAGCTGCCGTCATAGCCTACCCAACGCTCGCCGTAATTGTGACACAGGTCGAGGATCACCTTCAGCCCATGCGCGTGCGCCTGGTCCAGATAGTGCTTCACCAGCGATACCGGATTGCGCAGCGGATTGTTGGGATCGCCATAATGATCGAACAACTGCTCGCCCAACTGGCCGTTCAGCCGCGGCTGTAACCGCTCCCACGAACCTTCCAGCCGGATATGATTCATCCCCTTGCCGGCATAATAGGCGAAGTGCGACGTCGGCGTGACGAACACCTCCCCGTTCAGGTGCCCGGGCAACGAGTCCGCCGCGCCTTCGATCGTCGAGAAGGAAACGCCGGAGCGGAACGGCATGGTGAAGGCGGCTGCGGCCGGTGCGGGCGTCGGCGTGGGGCTCGGAGCGGGTATCGGGCGCCGCGCAGACGCCGATCCCGTGACCACGTCCACCGCCGCACTGGCCGATCCGCTGCTGCCACCATCGCCGCCACAACCGGATACGAAGACGGCACTGCCCGCAGCGATCCAGCGCAACAATTCGCGCCGGCCGACCGGGCCTTGATCCACCGGGCTGCGCATCATGCATGCTCCTGGCAGGTGACGGGGCGGGATAAGCACATAATTACCATGATCAATCTCTCGGGGCACGCGGCCGCCGCACGCGGCGCACGCGCTTTGCTCCGCGCCCGGTGACGTGCCGGGGCGGCTGTTGCGATACAGGTGCGGAAGGTGTGTGTGTGGAGCGCGGCTACGCCCGGGCGGCTGCCCACGGCTCTCGCGCTCGGGGCAGCGTTCGCCCCGTACTAATGCTGATGTTTCATATTCAGTGGCGGCAATCGCAGGGCGCGCCCGTTACCGGGCCATCCAGATCACCATTCCCCAGACGATGATGTTGATGGGACATGCGAATATTACCCCCTTCAGCAGCGACGATCGCCAATGCCGTGGCCGCGTGCGTGCGAGGTCCATCGGTCCGGCAAGGGGAGACGCGTCGATCATGGCCGCCCTTCTTGAGGTAACGACCGGATCATACCCAATATTATTGAACATAAACAAGTAGTCCGAAGGGAGTAGGCGCTCTACCTCCGGTTCGGGTCAACCACTACTTAAGCAGCATTCCGTCGGTTTTTTTACACAATCCGGCCCCAGCACTCAATATCTTCCTGCGCGCCAACCTCCGGCCATTGCGCCAGACAGCGATGGGCCAGCCGCTTGGCGATTCGGCCGGAGGTCGACAGATGCTCGGCATTGGCGATGCTGTCGATCCACAGCGTCCGTACCCCGAACAGCCGCGCCATCAGCAGGAAGGGCAGCATCGGCGCCGATCCCGTGGTGATGAACGCCGCCGGTCGCTCGCGGATCATCACGACCAGCGCCCGCGCGAAGATCGGCGCAAACCCCTTCAGGCTGAAGCGCGACGCGTCGGGCACCGCATAATAGCGATGCCCCGCCACCACCTCCGCATAGCTTTCGAAGGTCGACACATAGGCCACGTCGAACCCCTCGAACGCGGCGCGCAGCCGGCGCAACTCCACCCAATGCCCGCCACCCGATGCACCGGCCAGAAGGCGCGGGCGGCGTGCACCGGACGGCGCGCGCGCCGTCTTGCCGGGCACCGGGCGGGAGGGGCCGCCCTCCCCTCGCCCGCGTGCCGCCCGTGCCAGCGCGATGGAGCCTGCACCCATCAGAAATATCGCTCCACCACGCGGATCGTGTCGCCCGGCAGCACGGGCGCGGATGCGGTGACCGGCACCGCCACCTCGGCGGGCGCGCCGGCGCGCTTAATGAACACCATCTTCTTCTTGGCGCGGTAGGTGAAGCTGCCGGCATCGGCCACCGCCTGCATCACGGTCAGCCCGCTGGCAAAGTCGTATTTGCCGGGCCGGTTGACCTCGCCGGAGATATAATAAGGGCGGTATTTGGTCACCTCGGTGCTGACCCGCGGCTGGCGCACCAGCCCCTTGGCACCCAGCGCCGCCTCCAGCTTGCGGCTCAACTGGTCCGGGGTCACGTCGCGCACCGGCACCGTGCCCAGCATCGGCATCGCCAGCGAATCGTCGGCCGCGACCATGAACTCCCCGCTGAACTCCTCGAACCCGAAGGTGGTGATGCGCAGCTTGTCACCTGCGCCCAGCGTATAGGCGCTGGGCATCGCGGCGGCGCTCTCCACCGGCAGCGGCTGTGCGGCGCACCCGGCCAGCAAGGCCGCTGCCGTCATCGCTCCTGCCATCATCATAGTCTTACGCATGACCCCACTCCTTCTCCTGACGAATGCCCCCGAACCATCGCCGTCACGGTACCGTCGCGACGGTCGCCTCCTGCGGCCACGGCGCCGGGCGAACGCCGCCCCGGCCTCCGGTGGCGCTGCGATAGATGCGCTCGATCTCGTCGGCGATGCCGCTCCACGCAAAACTCGCCAGCGGTGCCGCCAGTCGCTCGGCGCGGCCGGCATCGGTCTCGAACGCGGCCAGCGCCTCCAGGAACACATCCACCTCGCGTCCATAGTCGAACCCGATGGTCAGCCCGGTCCCCAGTCGGTCCAGCGTCCGGCGAAAGGCCGGAATGCCGCTCAGCACCGGGAACAGCCCGGCCGACGCCGCCTCCACCGCGGCGAGGCCGAAGCCCTCATAGCCCGACGGACAGGCATAGACGCTGCTGCGCGCGATCAGGTCGCACAAGGCCTCGTCGCTGGGCGACCCGTGGAATTCGACCACATCGTCCAGCGCCAGTTCGTGCGCCGCCAACCGCAGTTCGGCGATGGTCACGCCCATTTCCTTGCCCGCCACGATCAGGCGCCATGCCGGATCGACTTCGCGCAGGCCGGCGAACCAGGCGAGCAGCCGGTGGACGCCCTTGTGCGGTGCCAGCCGTCCGAAATAGATCATCGTCTTCGTGCCCGGCTGCGCCAGTCCGGCGAACTTGGCCACGTCGACGCCATTTTCCACCGGCACCACGCGCCCGGCCGCGATCCGGCCGAAGCTGTCCGCATCCTGCAGGCTGGAGGCGATCACCGTGTGATAGCGGGTCAGGGTCGCCCGGCTGATCGTCGCGAACCACAGCCGCTTCATCCGCATGGCAAAGGGGGTGTGGAAGATGCCGCCATGCGACGTCATCACCAGCGCGGCCCGGTGCCGCCAGCGGGTCCAGCCCAGCGCCTCGGCGAAGAATTCCAGGCCATGGACATGGATGACGTCGGGCCGCCCGACTGCGCCCACCACGCCCGGCGCCAGCGGATAGCGGCGGCTGCCGCGGAACGGCACGCGCACCACCTCGATCCCGTCGATCACCTCGCGCGCCGGCAACCGCGTGCCGTCGCCGTCGAAGATGCGATCCAGCGTCACCACCCGCACCTGATGCCCGGCCCGGCGCTGTTCCTGCGCCAGCAGCGCGACATAATTCTCCATGCCGCCGATGCCGGGGGCATATTGGCGCGTGGCATGCGTGATCCGCATTCGGGTCCTTTCAATAGGCATTGGGGTCGCGCACCATGCGGGGGATCGTCTTCAGGATGATCGCCAGGTCGAAGGCCAAGCTCCACCGCTCGATATATTCGCAGTCCGCACGCACCCGGCGTTCCATGCACGACAGGTCGTGGATCTCGCCGCGCAGGCCCCGGATCTGCGCCAGCCCGGTGATGCCCGGCCGCACCGCGAACCGCTTCATGTAATCGGCGACCAGCAGCGCATAATGACGATCATGCGCCAGCGCGTGCGGCCGCGGTCCGACCAGCGACATGTCGCCGCGCAGGACGTTGAACAGCTGCGGCAGCTCGTCGATGCTGGTCGCGCGCAGCACCGCGCCCAGCGGCGTCACCCGCGCATCGCGGCGCGTGGCATGGCGGATCTCCTCGCCATTTTCGGTGCAGAACATGGTGCGGAACTTCAGAACCTCGAACGCCTCGCCGTTCAGCCCGCTGCGCCGCTGGCGGAACAGGATGGGCCCGGGACTGGTCGCCCGGATCAATATCGACACCAGGATCAGCGCCGGGAGTACGAAGACGATCAATGCGGATGATACCGCAATATCCAGTATCCGCTTCGATATCGCCGTAGCCGGATGGTTCTCGACCGCGATGACCCCCGATGTTTGCGTGATATCGTCTGCGACGGCACCATCGACATCCAGTATGTCATCCGTTGCGCAGCCATCGAGGTTCTGCATGTCGACCCCCAATATTCTCAGCGTTGCGCCAAAGAATTTTGCCCCTGTTGCCTCAAGGCTAACCTACCCTGCCGCACCGCCACAAGCCGCCGGGCCGGTGCATAAGAGGGGGCGGCGCTACTCCCCTTGAGAGGACCCGCGCCGCCCGTCCCATATCGGGATCAGGTCGCCAGCAGCGTACCGACCAGCGCAGTGCGCATCTCGCCCAGCCGGTCGGCCACGTGGCGGATCGCCTCTACCGGCGTCGATCCACGGCGCACGATCAGGATCGCGGCATCCACCGCCTCGCACAGCGTCGGGGGATCGTTGTGGGTCATGCCGACATCGACCACCATCATGCCGAAGCTGTCGAGCAGCGGCATCGCCCTTCGGTGGAAGCGCTCGCCGTCCAGCAGCACCGCCGCGTCCGGCCCGGACCGTCCCGCCACCAGCACCGACAGGTTGCGCACCGCCGACGGCTCGACCAGCGAGCGGGCATCATCGTCCCCGGCCAGTGCCGCGGCCAGCCCGGCGGTCTGCGGCATGCCGAGCAGGGCATGCTGCGCCGGACTGGCCAGATTGGCATCGACCAGCACCGTCGGCGTCGCCGCCTGCGCATAGGAGATGGCCAGGTTGGCCGCGACCACGGACGCCTCGAACGGCGCCCCTATCCCCAGGATCGCCACCGATCGCACCGGCATCGCATCGGCGCGGGTGGAGGCCGCGATCGACAGCCGCAGCGAGCGGGCCATGCGTGCCACCGGATCGTCCGGGTCATAGGCCGCACGGGCATAGCTGCTCAGCCGCGCATCCTCGGGCGCCAGCACCACGTCCGGCTGTGGCCGCCGCGGCTCGTTCTCGTTGGCCTCTACCCGGTCCGCGACGAGCACGCGGTGTTCGCTCGATCGAATGCGCATCACATCCCTCCCACGGCATGCGCCCGTCCGTGACGGAACGGCGCGAAGTTGAAGCTGCCGACGACGGGAACGCCGGTGGCATCGATCAGCCCGCCCGCGGTACGCACCAGCGGGCGGCTCCATTCGGCCAGCATCGCCGCGATCACGCCCAGCGCCAGCCCGCCCAGCGTCGCGAACAGCAGCAGCAGCGGCACGTTCGGGCTGGCGGGAAGCAGCGGCGCGGTGGCACGGTCGATCTGCTGCGCATTGGTGGTCGGCAGGCCGCTTTGCAGCCGCATCAGGTTCAGGCGCTGGGTGACGTTGTCATACGCCTTCTGCGCGGTGGCGACGTCGTTCTGCAACGCCTCCAACTGGCTCTGATAGCCGGTCATCTGCATCATCCGGGCACGCTGCTGCGCGACGAGGCCGCTCAGTTGCGCCTCCCGCGTCGCCGCCGCCGAACTGGCGACCCGCACCGACTGGCTGGCCGCCGACGTCTCGCTCGTCAGTCGTGCGCGCAGCACGTCCAGCTCGCTGCGCGCCGCGACGAGCAGCGGGTGGCTGTCGCCATGCGTCGCCGCCAGCTGGCTGACCTTGGCGTCGTTTGCCGCGATCTGCTGGCGCAGCATGCCGACGACCGCGGTCTGCTGCACGTCCGGCGACTCCGACACGCGCGATCCGGCACGCGAACGCAGGTCGGCGGCACTCGATTCGGCATTGGCCAACTGGCCCGACAGCGCGTTCAGCCGGTCGGACTCCAGCGCCAGCACATTGCCGTCGATCAGGCCGTGGCTGCGCTGGAAATCGGTCACCTTGCCCTGCGCCGCCTCCAGGTTGCGACGCACCTCGTCGGTGCGGCTCTGGAACCAGGTGGCATATTGCTTGGCGGTATCGGTGCTGATCTGCAGCCGCATCGTCACGAAGTTGCGGGCGAAGCTGTTCGCCATGCGCGCGGCGAAGGTCGGGTCGGACGCACGGAAGCGCACCGCCAGCACGTTCGTGTCCTTTTCCGGCGCCACCTCCAGATGGGCCAGCAGGTCGGTGACGATCCAGTTCTCGAAACTGCCCTCGCCCTTGCCTTCCTCCAGCCAGCGGGTGCGCAGTTCGGGATTGCGGACCAGCCGCTCGTTGCGCGCCACGCGCCGGGCCACCGCATCGCTGCGGATGATGTCCGCCTGCGTGCCCAGCATCGACCGGTCGTCCTGTTGCTGGGGATTGTCCTGCAACGCCGGGTTCGGCCCCCGGTCGTCGAACAACAGCGACGCGGTGGCGACATAGGTGCGCTGCACCGTGGTCAGCCATATCCCCGCCAGCACCAGCGTGGCGATCAGCACCGCCACGATCAGTTTCCACCGCGCCTTCAGCGCGGCCGCCATATCGGATGAAAACATCGCCCTTATACCCTCCCTGTTCTTGGTGCGGTCAGGCCGCCTCTGTCTGTCGTTCGCGCGTGGCGAGCTTCGCCAGCAGGAATTGTGGTGCTGCGCCGTCGCGGAAATGGAAGCGGGTGGCCTGCCGGTCGTCGGCGCGTACCGCCGCGCCGAAGATGGCGGCGTCCGCCTCGTCGCCGACGAAGCTGTCGTGCACCGCCGCCTCGCGTGCGATCCGCTCGACCGCGTCGACCGGCTGCGCCGGATCGGCGACCAGCGCGTCGAAGATGTCGGCATCCTCGTGGTTCAGCATCGCCCAGATGGTGAAGGCCCGCGCCAACCCGCGATGCGTCGCCTCCAGGTCGATCACCTCGCCGCCGCGCCGCACCGTCTCGATGGCCGCGACGTAGCAGAACAGCTGGACGTGATAGGGCGACCCGCACGAGATCGACGCGATCTCGGCGCGCGCCGCCTCGTCGAAGCGGACCTGCGCGCGCTCCGCACCACGGTCGATCAACCGGTGGGTATCCTCGCGCGAGATGCGCCCGATCGGGATCGGGGTCAGGTGCCGGCGCAGCGAAGGGTGACACAGGATCAGCTCGTCCAGCGTCCGTGCGATGCCGACCAGCAGCACCTGTACCGGCACCCTCGCATCCGACAGCAGCTTCATCAGCGTCGCGATCTGGCTGTTCACCGCCTCACTCTCGACCCGGTCGAACTCGTCCAGGATCAGGATCGTCTGGCTGTCCGGCGACAGGCGCGACACCAGATCGACCACCTGCCGCGGCCCGAACTCGGCGGGCAGCGCCTCGCGCTCGCGGGCGAACAGCGCCTTTTCCGCGAACGGCACCGCCGATTCCGGGATGAACGACAGATAGGGACGCAGCAGCTCGGCAAAGCTCGCCGTCGCCTCGCACGCGGTATAGATCACCACCGCGCCCTGGCTGTCGGCATAGTCGCCGAACACCTGGGCCAGCGACGTCTTGCCCGACCCCCGCGCACCGTGGATGATCGCGTGCTGGCGGCTGAACAGCACTGCCTCGAACAGCGTGTCCAGCTTGTCGTCGCGGCCGTGCAGGTCCTTGCGCTGGCGCACCGGATGGGCGGAATCGAACGCCTCGATGATCCGCGCGGTCGCATTCTTCGCGCCGAACCGGCCCGGCATCCGCTTGGGCGGCAACTCATCGTCCTGCGTCACCGCATCCGCCGTCGCCCGGAAGGAGGGCGACGCCGCCGTTTCCAGCACCGGCTCCACCGGCTCGGGCAGGCGGCGTGGTGGGGGCGTGCCCATCAGCCACGCCTTCAGGCGTTTCAACCAGCGCGCGGACGTCGATCGATCGTCCGGATAGGGCGCGGCCAGCATCATCTGCTTGGCCGTCATCGCCGCAAGCCGTCTTGCATAGACCCTCCTGTCAGAAGCGGGGAAGGCGCACGGGCGTGCGCGGGAAAGGAGAAACCTGTGCCGAAGCGCCGCACCGCACGGGGCTTGGGCGGTGCGGCGGCGGGCGCGAAGCTGCCGGCGCGCATGAACCCGGCGAGCAGCCACATCATCGCGCTCACCTTGGTGCTGAACACCGCATTGCCCGCGATCAGCAGGTTGACGAACAGGAACACCCCTGTCGCCCAGGCGCAGCGCCGCTGTTCGGGCGAGCGGAACGGGATGACGAGGCCGACATACAGCCACAACAGAATCGCGCCGGCCAGCGAGCTGGAATACAGGACATAGGAATAGCCGCTGTCGACGAAGCGGCCTGCCTCCCACACCCGCCCGCCCAGCACCGCGGCCATGTCCGTCTTTGCCAGGAAGTCGACCGACAGGCCGATGCGCCCGGCCAGATCGTCCTCCTTGGACGGCCCCAGATGCGCCGACAGCGCGGTGGCCAGCCCCAGCAGGACCAGCGGGAACAGCAGCAGCCCGGCGCGCGGCAGGCGCGGGTACAGCCAGTATCCGGCCAGCGTCAGCACCGCCAGCGTCGACCCGAGCCGGGTGTTGTTCGACAACAGCGCCAGCAGCACGAACCCTGCGGTCAGCACGCGTTCCGCCCAGCCGATCCGGTCCCACATCGCCACCACGTAGATGGCGACGACACTGGCGAAATTCGCCATCGAGGTCTGCTCGATGAAGATGGACGAGGTGCGCGGCGTGGTGAACAGGCCGAAACTGAACCGCCCCTCGAACCCCAGCGCGTTGCCGAACAACCCGATATCGCTCTGGTCGACATCGCCCAGCCCGCGCGTGTTCTGATAATAGCTGAACGGGCTGAATATCTTGGCGTAAAGCTCGGTGGAGGCAATCTCCATCAGCATCACCGCCACGACCAGCCCGACGCCGGCGACGAAGGCGGCCCGGATCGTTGGCATGTTGCACCGCATGCCCAGCATCGTGAACAGCACGATGATCGTCACGTTGCGCAGCGCCTCGATCGCGAAGCCGCCATTGGCGAACGACAATCCGATGGCCAGCAACAGGAAGGCGACGCCCAGGCCGACCGGCGGCGTATCCTCGACCCGCAGCCCGAATGCGATCACGCTCAGCGCCACGGCCGCCAATATGCCGAATTCAGCCAGCGCGACCTGCGTGATGGTCAGCGACGGCCCATGCGCGTTCACGATCGCCAGCACGCCGTTGAACGACAATGCCGCCACGGTCAGCAGCACCGGCAACCAGGCGATCCGCAGGTTTTCCCCTACGCCTTCATGAGTATCCGCTGCTCCGGAAGGCGAGTATTCGGCGCCCGCTTCCTTAACAGGATCAATAAAACGGCTGTGTTGTCGCCCAAATGTCATGATCTTTTCCGGCATCGCCATACACCACCCCCTGGCCGGCTGTCCTTTATAGGGTCTTTCACCAATTGCTTGTTTATGCAAGTCCTTCGGCAACGGCACTACTTGATTGGAATGTTTGCTGATGATGACTCACCACCATGAATACTTGCCGTACCCATATTTGATTAGCCAGCGATCTTTGGAAGGACTTGCCTGATGGATAGGGTTCAGGTGACGGGTCTGCTCGTCCTGGACGACGGCTCGACCCGCTTTCCCAATCTGCGCGATCCGGGCAACGCGGCGGCGACCTATATCCGCTGTGCCGCGCTGATGGCGCGGTCTGCGCTGGCCGCCGGCTATCACCCGACCATCGTCACCAATCGCGCCGACATATTGGAACGCGACTTCGCCGAACTGGGCGTGCCGCCGGGCGTCACCTTCACCCAGCGGCAGTTCGTGTCGCGGCTCGATCCCGGCGCGCTGCACCGGGCCGCGCATCACAAGCTGGACGTGATCCGCGACCTTGCCGCGCGTCCCGCCGACGCCATGGCGTTGATCGTCGATCTCGACGCGGTGTTCCTGCGGGCGCTGGGCGATAGGGACCTGCCCGCGCCCGGCGCGATCGGCGCCTATGACATCAGCGAGGCGATGACCGCGGAGTCCGGCAACCGCGCCGCCGCCGATATCCACGCCATCGCGCCCGAGCCGATCGCAAGCCCGCGCTGGTACGGCGGCGAGCTGATCGTCGCGCGTTCCTCCGAGTTCCGCACGCTCACCACCCTGCTCGACATGGTGGAGCCGCGCTATTGGCGGCGCCACGCCGATCTGTACCACAGCGGCGACGAGGCGCCGGTCTCCACCGCGCTCAACCTCCATGTCGCGCGCGGTGGCGTGATATGCGAGCTTGGTGCCCGGGGCACGGTGGTGCGCTGGTGGACCGCCAAGCGCCCCTTTCCCCAACCGCGCCTGTCCACCCTCACCGACCGCGCGGTGCTGCACCTGCCCGCCGACAAGGAGTTTCTGGCGACGCAGGCGCATCTGCCCTTCGCGCCGGACATCTTCCTTGCCCGCTACCGCGCCCATGCCCGCACCAAGCTGGCGCTGCGTCAGGTGGAGATGGTGCTGCGCCACCGGGCGCTGGGCCAGCCCCGCGCCTTCGTCGCCCGCCTGTGACGGCGCCGCGACCCTTGTTCACGACCCTTTCCGATACGGAGCCGAAGACCATGACCGAACCGTTCAACGTCGCCCTTGTCGGGCTGGGCAAGATGGGCATCTCCCACCTCGCCATCGCCAACGCCACGCCGGGGATGAAGGTCGTCGCGGTGTGCGACACCTCCGCGCTGCTCGGCGGCATGGTGCAGAAATACGCCAACATCCCCTATCTGGCCCAATATGCCGATGCGCTGAGCCTGCCCGGCCTTGACGGCGTCATCGTCGCCACCCCCACCCGCTTCCATGCCGACATGATCCGGCAGGCGATGGCGCGCGGCATCCATGTCTTCTGCGAAAAGCCGATGACGCTCGATGCCGATACCAGCGGCGCGATCGCCGACGAGGCGGCGCGTGCAGGCCTTGTCGGCCAGGTCGGCTATCACAACCGCTTCGTGGGCACCTTTGGCGAGGCGAAGCGCCTTCTCGATCTCGGCGCGCTCGGCCGCCTGCGCCACATCCATGCCGAGGCCTACGGCCCCGTCGTCCTGAAGCCCGCTGCCAAGACCTGGCGCAGCCAGTCGTCGGAAGGGGGCGGCTGCCTCTACGATTATGCCGCCCATCCGGTGAACCTGATGAACTGGTATGCCGGGGCGCCCGTCACCTGTTCGGGCGCGCAGATGACGCAGCAATGGTCGACCGATGTCGATGACGCGGTGTTCGCCAACCTGTCCTTTGACGGTGGCGTATCGGGTCAGGTCTCGGTCAACTGGGCGGACGAGACCGCGCGCAAGATGACGACCAAGCTCTGCCTGTGGGGCGATCACGGCAAGATCACCGTCGATCGCCAGGAGATCCAGGTCTTTATCGGCACCAACGGCACGCCGCCCGAGGGCTATCGCAAGGGCTGGACGATCAAATACATCACCGAGCTCACCGATCATCCCGCCTTCTATCTGCGCGGCGAGGAATATTCGGCGCAGATGGAGGGGTTCGTCGCGGCAATGCGCAATCCCGCCGGGCCGTATGTCAACGACTTCGCCAGCGGCGCCGCCACCGACCGGACGCTGTCGATGATCCGCGACAGCGCCCGCGGCGTCGTCCCTGCCCGCGCCACCGCGGTGCTGAAGCCGGTGCCGCAGCGCCCCGCGATGCGCGCCGGCCTGTTCGGCTGGACGCTGAAGCGGGCATGATCTTCGCCTCCGTGGGCTCGATGCTGCCCTTCGACCGCTTCGTGGAGGCGGTCGACGGGTGGGCGGCGGCACATCCCGCCACGCCGGTCACCATCCAGATCGGCGACGGCACCTATGAGCCGCGCCACGCCGATTGGGTGCGGATCGTGCCGCATCCGCGCTACATGGCGCTCTTGGAGCGATGTTCGCTGTTCGTCGCGCATGTCGGCATCGGATCGATCGTGCAGGCGCTGGAAACCGGGCGGCCGATGGTGATGCTGCCGCGCCTCGCCTCGCTTGGCGAGCATACCACCGACCACCAGCTCCACACCGCCGCGCGGTTCCGGGACACGGCCGGCCTGACCATCGTGGACGACGTCGTCGCGCTTCACGCCGCGATCGACCACCATCTCGCCCACCCCGCGGCGCCCGCCGCCGCCATCTCCACCGCCGCACCGCCCGCGATGACGCAGCGGATCGGCGCCTTTCTCCACGGCCTCCCGGCCGCTTCATAAGGATCACCCGATGGATCGCATCCTGTTCGGCGACAATCAGTTTTTCGGCATCAACCACATGTCGGAGGAGAAGGCACGGCAACAGTCGATGCGCTTTGCCGACCTCGCCCCGATCATGGAAACGCTGCGCGGGGCGAAGAATGCCGGCGTCGACGTGTTCATGTGCACCACCCATGACCGCATTGCCGAGGTGGCCGAGGTCGTCCGCGACCAGCCGGAGGAATGGGGCGGCTTCAAATTCTACCCCTGCATGCCCTATGCGCACAAATACGCCAACGCCGTCACCGAATATGGCTATTTCGACGCGCTGAAGCGCTTCCTGCCCGGCGGCGGCCTGCTGGACGCGGCGATGCGCGGTGGCAAGGCGCTGCTCACCCGCGACATGGAAAGCGTCGCCACCCTGCTGATCGATGCCGAGATGAAGCCGTTCAAGGGCCTGGAGACGCCCATCGTCTTCGTGCAGAACGTCGTCACCGACCTGATCCTCGGCCTCGGCTATTTCGAGGCGTTCAAGATCTTTGCCGACCATATCGAGAAGCGCTACAACGCCGAGGCCGGCTTCATCACCATGAACCTGCCCATGCTGCTGCCCGCGCTCGACAGCGTCGGCATCAGGAACCCGATCGTCTGCGCCAACGTCAACAAGATCGGCTTTCGCATGTCCGGCGGGATCGAGGCGTATCGCCGCGCGACGCAGGAATGGCCCGCGCGCGTCATCGCCATGTCGGTGCTGGCATCGGGCGCCATCCCACCGGCCGAGGCGATCGAATGGGTGGTGAACGAGCCCTATGTCCGCTCGATCCTGTTCGGCGCCTCCAGCGAACGCAACATCCGCAGCACCGTTGACCTGATCCACCGCTTCGACGGCGCGCTCGCGCCGGCCTGATCCATCACGCCGGCGTCGGGGCAAGGGTCGTTGCCGATCGGCCGCCCCGCCGCCGGGCATCCGTTATCACAAAGGGGGGAACTGCCATGACCAAGACCATCCACGCCGCGCGTTCCGGGCTGCTCGCGCTCGGCCTGTCGCTGATCCCGGCGAATGCCTGGGGACAGGCCGCCACCCTGCCCCGGCTGGGCGAGATCCCGGCACTGCGCATCGACCAGGGCGCCGATCAGGGCATCGACCTCGACGTCGCCCGCCGCCGCCGACCCGCCTTCGATCCGGTCGGCGTAACCCTGGGCAACTGGCGGCTTTTCCCCAGCATCACCACCGGCATCGGGGCCGACAGCAATCCCTTCGGCGTGGAAACCAACCGCCAGGGCGACCTGTTCGTCCAGGTCGAACCCTCGCTCATCGCCAGCGACAATTTCTCCAGTGGCGAGCTCCGGCTGGAGGCGAGCGGCCGTTTCGCGCGCTTCGCCGACGAATCCCAGGCCAACGAAACCAGCTATCGCGCCGCGGCCTATGGCCGCTACGAAACCGGCACCCGCGCCGTGCTGGAGGCTGGCGCCGATTTCTCGCAACTGATCGAACGGCGCGACTCCAGCGGCTTTCCCAACGGCCGGGTCGGCCCCGTCCGCTATCTCCAGACGCTCGGCTGGGCGCGCGGCCGCTACGAGATCGGCCGGGTGCGTGCACTGGCGCAGGTCGATTACATCAACCTCAACTTCCGCGACAGCAACGCCTTGTCGATCACCGGTGCGCCCATCGGTCGCATCGACCAGGACGTGCGCGACTCCCATAGCTGGCGCGGAACCCTGCGCGGCGAATATGAGATCGGCCCCGACCTCGCCGTCTTCGCGCAAGGGGTGCGCGGATCGATCGACTATCGGCGCGAGAATATCGCCCCCGGCGTCCCCAACCTCACCGGCACCACCACCACCGCGCTGGCCGGCATCGCCTTTGGCGCGAACCGGCTGATCCAGGGGTCGGTCGGCGCCGGCTATGTCTGGCGCGACTACGACCGCGCCGCGATCGGCCAGATCAAGGGGTTCGCGCTGAACGGCGACCTGCGCTATTTCATCACCCCCGTCCTCACCTTGTCGGCGCAGGCATCGCGCACCGTCGAGGAAGCCGTGCTCCAGAACGCGTCCGGCTATATCAGTACCGCCTTGTCCGGCCGCGCCGATTTCGAGCTGCTGCGCGAGCTTATCCTCAATGTCGGTGCCGGCTATCGCTACAACGACTTCCGCGACAATCCGCGCCGCGACAAGGTGTGGGAGATGTCGGCGGGCGCGCGCTACAGCGTCAACCGCAACTTCGTGCTGGAAGGCGATGTCAGCTATCTCGACCGCTCCGTCCGGAACGACGCCTTCGCCCCCAGCTTCGATCAGGTCCGCATCTTCGTGCGCACCCGGTTCAGCCTCTAGCCGTCACGCCTCCACCGGCCGCTTGCCGCGGCCGGCCATTTCCAGCGCGGTGGCAAAGGTCGTGCGGAACAGTTGCGGCGCCATCATGCGCAGCAATCCGCCATAGAGCAGCATGCCCGCCGGGATCATCACCATCAGCACCACCGGCCCCGGCAGCACCGCCGCCAGCACCGGCCGCATCGCGAACAGCGCGGCCATCATCGCGATCGCCGCCGCCACCGACGGCAACAGCGCGGTGCCGATCGTCCGCCAGCCCAGCCCCATCGCATGCATCGCAAAGCGCAGGCGCAGCGGCAGCACGATCAGCGTCGCCATCGACACCCCCGCCGCCAGCGCCACCGGCCCATGCGGCGCCGCGATCCACAGCATCGCCACGTTCACCCCCGCCGCCACCCCGGACGTCAACGCATCATGATGCGATCGCTGCTCCACCAGCAGCGCGGAGCTGGCGAACTGCCCCAGCGCGGCCAGATACCCGCTCGCCGCCAGCGCGGTCAGGATCGGCGCGGAGGCCTCCCACCGCGCGCCGAGCAGCAGGTGGACAAGGAACGGCGAGGCGGCGGCCAGCCCGGCAAAGGCCGGGGCCACCGCCAGGCTCATCATCGTGAGCCCGCCGGCAAAGGCGCGCGCGCGTGCCCGGTCGTCGGCGATCCCGGCGAGCGCGGGCAGCGTGACCGAGGAGATCGCGTTGACCAGCATCATGTTGGCGGACAGCATGATCCGCTTGGCCGCGTTGTAGATGCCCGCCGCCGCCGGCCCGAACCATGCGGACGCAAAGAACAGGTCCGCATCGGTCGCCACCGCATTCCATGCCGCGCCCAGCGATATATGCCGCGCCCGCCTCCACAGGTCGCGCAACCCCGCCCATGGCAGCCAGGGCCGCGGCCGATAGGGCGCACTGACCCACAAGGTGATGATGTTGAACAGGTTGATGGTCAGTTGCTGGCCGACGAGGCTCCAAAGGTCGAACCCGGCGAACGCCATGCCCAGCCCCACCACGCCGCCGGCGACCACCGACAGCGTCGATCGCACCGCCAGCGCCCGGAAGCGCATCTGCCGGGCCAGCCACGCGCCGTGCGTGCCCGCCAGCCCCATCACCAGCAGGATCACCGACAGCACGCGCAGCACCGGCGCCGCTTCCGGCGAGCCGATCAGCCGGGTCAGCTCCGCCGCGCTCAACGCGACGACGCCCGCGCTCAGGCCGCCCAGGATCAGGATGACGTTGAAGCACAGGTCGTAATCGCGGTTGCTGACCTCGGTGCGCGCATTGGTGGCGTTGGTGACCGGGTCGATCAACAACCGCCGCACCACCTCCACCACCGCCAGGCTGACCGCGACCAGCCCGAAACTGGCCTGGGACACGAACCGCGCGATGACCAGAAAGACCAGCAGCGACAACATCTGCCCCGCCCCCTGGCCCAGCACGGCCCAGGCGGCGTGGCCGCCCATACGCGCACGGCTCATGTGGCGGGCTGGAACAGGAAGCCGTGCAACAGGCCGCGCAGGATCAGCGCCGCGCCGTGCCAGCGGCCGCGCGTCGCCATCCCGGCGGCAAGCCGCGTCTGCCGGATCAGCAGGTAGATCAACTGCCGCTTGCGCTCGTACCGCCGGGTGGTGAAGGTCGTGTTGCGCACCATGAAATAATGGTAGCGTATACGCTCCGGATTGCGTTCGGTGCGGATGTCCAGTTGGCCCTCCGTGGCGCGGGCGTGCAGCACGGTGCTGCCCCCCACCAGGAAGCCGGGCCGCTCGCGGCTGATCCGCACGGTATATTCGCGGTCCTCGCCCCACATGAACATGTCCGCCAGCGGCAGGCCATGTTCCTCGACCGTGGCGCGCGGCAGCAGGATCGACACGAACGTCGCACCCCTGGTCGGCACCATGCCATGGTCCAGCAGCAGCGGCCAGTTCTGGAAGCCGATCGCGTTGGCCCGCCGGTCCAGGTCGGGCACGTCGGTCAGTGCGCCGCTCCGGCCGCGCGCGCGCGACACCAGATAGCTGGGGCGCACCCCCTGCCCCGCCAGCGTCTCGTCCGCCGCCAGCAACCGCTCCAGCGCGTCGCGGTCCGGCAACACATCGTCGTCCATCATCCAGACGTGATCGGCATCCGTCTCGAACGCATCGTGCAGGGCGGCGCGGAAGCCGCCAGCCGCGCCGACATTGCGGGGCAGCGACACCAGTTGCACCCGCTCGCCCCATTCGCGGCGGATGAACGGCGCGGTGCCGTCGGTGCTGGCATTGTCCAGCACCAGGATATGGTCCGGCACGCGCGACTGCCCGACCAGCGCGGTCAGGCACTGGTCGAGCATCGTCCGCCGGTTATAGGTCAGCACCACGGCACAGACGATCGACATGCGCATTCCCCTTCGCCTCCGCTCCGATGGCGGGCCCCCTGATCGGGCGCGTCTTCAGGATAAGGCCATGCTGCACTGCGTCGCGCGCTATTCCGATATACCCCGGCCGGCTGACCGGCGGGGTTCGCCCCTTATTGCAGCTGCAATCCGATGCGCTGCTGGATCAGTTGGCGGGCATGATGGCTCGGATGACCATCAGCCGTCGGCGCGTTTCCCCGCTCGCCCAGCGCCCAGATCGCCGCCTGGGTGCGGTTCTGCACGCCGATCTTGCGCAGGATTGCCTTGACGTGGACCTTCACCGTCGCCTCGCTGATGCCCAGCTCGCGCGAGATGATCTTGTTGGGATTGCCCGACACCAGACAGGTCAGGATCTGCACCTCGCGCGTGGACAGCCCGGCCGCCTGGATCGATGCGGTGCTGCCCACCGGCTCGCTCTGCCCGATATGATGGCGCAGCGTCTCGGCCAGGTTGCTGGGCATCACCTTCTCGCCGTCCGCCACCAGGTTCAGCAGCTTGATGAGCGAGGTCGATGCGATCCGCTTGACGATATAGCCATAGGCGCCCTGGTCGAAATTGCGCGCCATCACGTCGAAATCGAACTGGTCCGCCAGGATCACGATCCGCGCGGCTGGCGATGCTTCCAGCAGGTCCTGCGTCAGCGTCCGGTCGGGCGTCGCCAGCCCGTCCACCACCACCAGATTGCAGTCGTCGGGGTGCAGGGCCACCGCCTGCGCCACATCGTCCGGATCGGACACCAGGGCGGTGATCCGGAACCCCTGCTCCCTCAGCACGCGGTCCAGCCCTTCAAGGGCGATGGGATTGCTCCCCAGCAGTGTAACCCGAATGTCCGATATCATGATGGTCCCCCTCGTTGCGTGGCTTAACCCCTCAAGTCACGTTGCATGTTCCAACCGGGTCGCACCCTATACTCAGGCTGCCTCCCTCGCCGTCCGAATTCGCAGACGATGTAACCGGAAAGTCAGTCAACAGCAGTCATTATGCATTAAAGCACGTTAACCTGCCCAAGGCACAAAATGGTTACTACGTCGGTAATTAGAAGTCACCATTAACATCTTGCCAAAAATGGGACTCGCAACAACTTGGTCAATTTCAGGAATAAAATCACATTCATTATCTTGTGCCCGAATAACATGTAAGAATCTCTATGTACGCCCCTGGGATGATGTCCCAATGATCGGGGCGACAGGGGGCCTAGCTTCGGGAATGTTGCACCTGCTGCCGAATGAGCCTGCATCAACGGGCGGCAGTTTTTGGAACAGTCATCCACGAAGGGGTGCGTCGATGAAGATCCTCATCACCGGCAATATGGGCTATGTCGGGCCCGCGGTGGTCCGTCACTTGCGTAGCCGGTTTCCTGACGCCGTCCTCGACGGCTTCGACGCGGGCTTTTTCGCGCACTGCCTGACGACGCGGACCGGCCTGCCGGAACGCGACCTGAACCGCCAGAGCTTCGGCGATGCGCGCGCGCTGCGTGCCGGCGACCTTCAGGGCTATGACGCGGTGGTCATCCTGGCGGCGGTGTCGAACGACCCGATGGGAGAGCGGTTCGCCGGCGTCACCGATGCCATCAACCGCGAGGCGGCGGTGTCGCTCGCCCGGGCGGCCTCGGATGCCGGCGTGCGCAACGTCGTCTTCGCCTCCAGCTGCAGCGTGTACGGCATCGCCCAGGGCGGGCCGCGGCGCGAGGATGATCCGGTCAACCCGATCACCGCCTATGCCGCCTCCAAGATCGGCACCGAACAGGCGCTGGCCACGATTGGCGGTGACACCGTCATCACCAGCCTGCGCTTCGCCACCGCCTGCGGCATGTCGGCGCGCCTGCGCCTCGACCTCGTCCTCAACGATTTCGTCGCCAGCGCCCTCGCCACCGGCCGCATCACCATCCTTTCCGACGGCACCCCCTGGCGCCCGCTGATCGACGTGGCCGACATGGCGCGCGCGATCGAATGGGCCGCGACGCGCACCGCCGATCATGGCGGCCGCAACCTCGTCGTCAATGCCGGGGCCACCACCGCCAATTATCAGGTCCGCGATCTGGCGCAGGCGGTGGGTCGTCTCGTCCCCGGTTGCACCGTGTCCATCAACCATGATGCACCGGTCGACTCCCGCTCCTATCAGGTCGATTTCACCCGCTTTGCGCAACTGGCGCCGGCGCACCGTCCGCAACTGTCGCTTGATGACTCCATCCAGGGTTTGATCGCCGGCCTGCAGGGGATCGACTTCGCCGACCCGGATTTCCGCACCTCCTCGCTGATCCGGCTTCAGGTCCTGAAAGGCCTGATCGCCGATGGCTTCCTCAGCGAAGACCTGCACTGGTCGAAGCCGGACGCCGCCCATTGGACGCCCGAAATCGAGGAGGCGGCATGATGAAGGCTGTTCTGCTGGCCGGCGGCTTCGGCACCCGCCTCGCCGAGGAAACCACCGTCACTCCCAAGCCGATGGTGGAGATCGGCGGCAAGCCGATCATGTGGCACATCATGAAGATCTATGCCCATTACGGCATCACCGACTTCGTGGTGCTGGGTGGCTACAAGGTCGATTATATCCGCAGCTACTTCCTGAACTATCAGGCGCGCAACTGCGACATGGTGGTCAATCTGGGCACCGGTGCCGTCGAATGGCTGAGCTGCGCGACCGAGGACTGGCGCGTCACCATCCTCGATACCGGGCTGGATTCGATGACCGGCGGCCGTCTGCGCCGTGCCCGTCATCTGCTTCAGGACGGGCCCTTCTGCCTGACCTATGGCGACGGCGTCAGCGACGTCGATATCCCTGCGCTGGTCCAGCAGCACAAGGACAGCGGCGCCTGGTGCACGCTGACCGCCGTGTCGCAACCGGGTCGCTACGGCGCGCTGCGTATCGATGGCGGCACGCAGGTGCAGGGCTTCAGCGAGAAGGGCAAGTCGGACGGGGGCATGATCAATGGCGGCTTCTTCGTCTGTTCGCCCGAGATGCTCGACCTGATCGACAATGACGACACGGTGCTGGAAAACGAGCCGATGGATCGGCTGATCGCCGCCGGCCGGCTCGGCGCCTATCGTCATGACGGTTTCTGGCAGAGCATGGACACGCTGCGGGACAAGCATCTGCTCGAAAGCCTGTGGCAGGGCGGCAGCCCGCCCTGGAAGGTCTGGCACGACACCGCGCCCGCCAGCATCACGCCGCTGAGGCGCACGGCATGATCCTGGTCGATACCGCGCTCGCCGCGCGCGAAGCGGCGGGCAACCCGATCCGCGTCGGCATCGTCGGCGCCGGCTTCCAGGGTGCCGCCATCGTCCGCCAGATCGTGCGATCCACCAAGGGGATGCGCGTCGTCGCGGTCGCCAACCGCAACCTTGCCCCCGCAGTCGCCGCGGTCGAGGTGCTCGGCATCGCACCTCTGGTCTGCGACGACCGCCCCGCGATCGAACGCGCGATCGCCACCGGCCGTATCGCGGTCACCGACGATGCGGTGGGGCTTGCACAGGCGGACGGCATCGATGTCGTGGTCGAGGTGACGGGCTCGGTCGACTATGCCGCCACCGTCGTCCTCGCCGCGATCGAGGCGGGCAAGCACGTCGTGCAGATGAACGCCGAACTGGACGGCACCGTCGGCCCGGTGCTCAAGGCGCGCGCCGATGCGGCCGGCGTCATCTACACCTTTTCCGACGGCGATCAGCCGGGGGTGCAGATGAACCTCGTCCGCTTCGTCCGCGGCCTCGGGGTCACGCCCGTCCTGTGCGGCAATATCAAGGGGTTGCAGGACCCGTATCGCAATCCGACCACCCAGGCCGGCTTTGCCGAGAAATGGGGGCAGAAGCCCGCCATGGTCGCCTCCTTCGCCGATGGCACCAAGATCTCCTATGAACAGGCGGTGGTCGCCAACGGCACCGGCTTTCGCGTCGCGCAGCGCGGCATGGTCGGCCCCGACCCCACGAACCGCGATCCCACCGTGCCGCTGCAACCGCTGGAGGACATCATCGCGCCGCTCGCCGATGCGCTCGACGCGCATGGCCCCGGCCTGGTCGATTATGTCGTCGGCGCCCGTCCCGGCCCCGGCGTCTTCGTGCTGGGCACGCATGACGACCCGCGCCAGCAGCATTTCCTCAACCTCTACAAGCTCGGCGCCGGCCCCTATTACCTGTTCTACACCCCCTATCATCTCTGCCATTTCGAGGTGCCGACCTCGATCGCGCGCGCCGCGCTGTTCGGCGACGCGGTGCTCGCCCCCTCCGGCGGGCCGCAGGTGGGCGTGGTCGCCGCCGCCAAGAAGGACCTCCATCCTGGCGACCGCATTGCCGAGTTCGGCGGCTATGAATGCTACGGCGTGGCGGAGAATTATCCGGTGATCGAACATGACCGCCTCCTGCCGCTCGGCCTTGCGCTCGACTGCACCGTCACCCGCTTCGTCGCCCGGGACAGCATCCTCACCTACGCCGATGTCGCCATCCCCGAAGGCCGCCTCGTCGATCGCCTCTACGCCGAACAGGCCGCCCTGTTCTCCACCAGGAGCCTAGCCGCATGAAATTCCACAAGACCGATCTTCAGGACGCCCTGCTGATCGAACTGGAGGAGCGCGGCGACGAACGCGGCTTCTTTGCCCGGTCGATGTGCCAGGACGAGTTTACCGCCGCCGGCATGATCCCGGCCTATGTGCAACAGAACGTGTCGATGTCCGCGCACAAGGGCACGGTGCGCGGCATGCATTTCCAGCGCGCACCGCATAGCGAGGCCAAGCTGATCCGCTGCGTGCGCGGCGCGATCCTGGACGTGATCGTCGATCTGCGCCCCGCCTCGCCCAGCTATATGCGCTCCGAGGCCTTTCTGCTCGACGACCGCGACCGTCGCCAGCTCTACGTGCCGCCGGGCTTTGCGCACGGCTTCCAGACGCTGACCGACGATGTCGAGGTGACCTATCTGGTTTCCGCCCTGTATACGCCGTCATCGGAAGGCGGACTTCGCCACGACGATCCCGAACTCGGCATCGCATGGCCGCTCGTCGCCACCGTCGTCTCGCCCAAGGATGCCGCCTGGCCGCTGATCGACCGCGCCGCGCTGCCGGCGCTCTGACCCAGATGGCCGATGTCGATGCGGTGGTGGTGGGCGCAGGCGTCATCGGCCTCGCCGTCGCCCGGCGGCTCGCCACCGCCGGCCTGTCCACCATCATCGTGGAGGGGGACGCCGTGATCGGCAACGGCACCAGCTCGCGCAACAGCGAGGTGATCCATGCCGGCCTCTATTACGGCGCGACGCCCCGCAAGCGGGCCATGTGCATCGCCGGGCGCGAACATCTCTACGCCTATGCGCAGACGCGCGGCGTCGCCCATCGCCGCATCGGCAAGCTGATCGTCGCGTTCGAGGCTGCCGAGCTCGCCACCCTGTCGCGCATCATGGACGATGCGCGTGCCGCCGGCGTCGACGATCTGGTGGCGCTCACCGGCGGGGACGCGCGCGCGCTCGAACCCGAACTGCGCTGCGCCGGAGCCCTGCTGTCGCCATCGACCGGGATCATCGACAGCCACGGACTGATGCAGGCGCTGCTCGCCGATGCCGAGGATGCCGGCGCCGTCCTCGCCTGCCGCACGCGCGTGTCGGGGCTGGTGCCGGGGCGCCGCGGCTGGACCGTCATGGTGGACGGCGAGCCCGCGCTGACCGCCACCCGCATCGTCAACGCCGCCGGCCTGGGCGCCACCGCGCTCGCCGCGGCGACCGAGGGGTTGGAACATGTCCCCACGCTCCGCTACGCGCGCGGCCATTATTTCACCTATGCCGGCCGGGTGCCCTTCACGCGCCTCATCTATCCGGTGCCTGTGTCCGGCGGCCTCGGCACCCACCTCACCCTCGACCTGTCGGGCAACGCCCGCTTCGGCCCCGACGTCGAATGGATCGACACCATCGACTACCGCGTCGACCCCGCCCGCGGCGACAGCTTCCGCGCGGCCGCCGCCCGCATCTGGCCCGCGCTCGACCCCAGCCGGATCGCCCCCGGCTACGCCGGCATCCGCCCCAAGCTCGGCGGTCCTGGCGACCCCGCCGCCGACTTCGCGATCGATGGTCCCGCCGAACACGGCCTCGCCGGTCTGGTCAACCTCTACGGCATCGAGTCCCCCGGCCTCACCGCCTCGCTCGCCATCGCCGACGACGTCGTCCTGCGCATCGCCTGAGGCACTGGCCGCCGATCGGCTGCACCGGGTACGTATCGGAGCAATGTATCAGGAAA
>NZ_JALNUQ010000006.1:0-122617 GCF_026540875.1 Sphingomonas sp. GM_Shp_2 | reverse complement strand
CGTAGCGGTAGGCGGCACGGTCCCATGTGGTGGCGCGAGCGGCGCCCGGCATGCGCGCGATCTCGTCCCGCGCGGCATCGACCTGGCCGGCATCGAGCAGGTGGCGGGCGCGGGTCAGGCGATCGACGGGGGCGGTGGACGGGCTGTTGGCCTGGCGCAGCACGACAAGGCCGGCGAGTTCCTGGCGCAGCCCTTCCCACCAGCCCTGGCTGTCGTCGACGGACAGTTGCGAGGCCAGCGTGTCGAGACCCTGACGCAGCGCCTCCAGCGTTACCGGGCGGCTGGCGACCGCGATGACGGTGCCGACCGCGCGCGGCTCGACCGCGCCGAAACGGGTGCGAAGCTGTTCCTCGAGATAGCCGAGCGGCTGGCCGCGATCGAGCGCGCGGCGGGCGGCAAAGGCGACCAGCAGCGCCTCGGCCCGGGTCGCCTGTCGACCGGCGGCGTTCGTATCGGCGTCCAGCGCGGCGGTGCGCGCCTCCAGAGCGGCGAGCTGGCCGGCAAGTGCAGCCTCGCGGGTGGCCAGCGTCGCGGGGTCGGCAAGGGGCGCCGGCTGGGCCGGGGTGGCAGGGGCGGCGGCGGTCTGGACGGGTGCCTGTGTCGCGGTGCGCGCGTCGCTGCGATCGAAGTTCCTCATCGCATAGCCCATCAGGATCAGGCCGGCGACAAAGGCGAGAAGGACGAGCGCGACGAGCACGCCGGTACGGGGGCCGCGCGCGCGCGGTCGATCGATCGGCATGGGGTCGCTCATGCGCGCTTTATCTCCCCGGCCGTCACTCCGGTCAATCGTCGAGCCGCTGCAAGGCGAGCGCGACCAGGGCGGCGTCATCGGGGCGGGGGGCGGCAAGGGCGTATCGCCAGCCCGGCCCCGCGGCGTCGCGAATCGCCGGGCTGAGCGCGAGAAGGCCGATCCGGCCCCGGTCGACGCCCTCGCGGTCCACCAGCGCAGCGAGCCGCCGCGCGGCACGCGCCGAATGGAGCAGAACGTCCATTTCCGCGAAGCCGCGAACGGTGCCGGGGGGAAGGGGAACCGGTTCTGCGGCATAGACGGTGATCGCGACCACGGCCTCGCCGCCGTCAATCCGGTCGCGGCCGGCGAGATGAAGCAGGCGCGCAAGGCCCCGGGCGCGGGCGGCGGCGATCGCGGCGGCGGCATCGGCGGCGCCGGTCACCGCGACACAAAGGCCCGCATCGCGGGCGGCGGCGGCGGTTGCCGGGCCGACCGCGACGACGGGCAGCGCGGCGAGTGTGGCCAGTGCTGGGCCGGCGTGGCGCAGCGCCTGTGCGCTGGTCAGCAACAGCGCGTCGAAATCACCGGGCGGGGGCGGTGCCCAGGTCATCGGCGCGCCGGCGAAAAAGGGGCAGGCCCGCGCGTCCAGACCGGCGGCGGCGAGCGCGGTCATGGTGCGCGTGGCGCCCGGTTCCGGCCGGACGACCACGAGCGGGCGCGTCATGCCCCGAACAGGCGCCGCACCGATGGGGGTGCCCGGTCCAGCAGGTCGGCGGCGAGGGTGGCGCCGAGCGGGTCGTCGATCGCCCCCTCGACCGTGCCGACGACGCTGTCCGCGCCGTCCTCGGTCAACAGTTCGGCGGTGAGGCGCAGGGTTTCGCCGGCAAGCGAGGCCATCGCGCCGACCGGCGAATGGCAATCCGCCGCCAGCCCGGCGAGCAGCGCGCGTTCGGCCAGCACGCAGGCGCTGGTATCGTCGTGGTCGATCGCGGCGACGATGCGGCGCGCATCATGGTCGTCGGCGCGCGTCTCGATCCCGACCGCGCCCTGCGCGGGAGCAGGGAGCATGGTGTCGGTGGGGATCGCGGTGCCGACATCGTCGCGGCCGAGCCGGTCGAGCCCGGCGGCGGCGAGCAGCGTGGCGTCGGCCTCGCCCGCGGCCAGCTTGGCGAGGCGCGTCTCGACATTGCCGCGGAACAGCACGATGCGGAGGTCCGGCCGGTGGCGCAGCAGTTGCGCGCGGCGGCGCGGGCTGCTGGTGCCGACCACGGCACCGGAACGCAGGCTCGCGATGTCGGGCGCGCCGATCAGCCGGTCGCGCACATCGGCGCGTGGCAGCATCGCGGCGATGGCGATCGCGGCGGGGCGGATCGTCTCCACATCCTTCATCGAATGAACGGCGGCGTCGATCTCGTTCGCCAGCAGCGCGCGGTCCAGCTCCTTGGTCCACAGCGCCTTGCCGCCGATCTCGGCCAGTGCGCGGTCCTGCACCCGGTCGCCGGTGGTACGGATGGGGACGATCGCCACCGCATCCTCCCCCCAGCCATGCGCCGCAAGAAGCGCATCGCGCACCATCCGCGCCTGGGTGAGCGCCAGCGGCGAACCGCGCGTGCCGAGCCTGAACACTGCCATGGCGCACCCCTTGCCGCAGCGAGGGGGGATTCGACAAGCGGGCGCGGGTGGAATC
Organism: Sphingomonas sp. GM_Shp_2; assembly: GCF_026540875.1. Taxonomy (NCBI): domain Bacteria; kingdom Pseudomonadati; phylum Pseudomonadota; class Alphaproteobacteria; order Sphingomonadales; family Sphingomonadaceae; genus Sphingomonas; species Sphingomonas sp. GM_Shp_2. The sequence goes on along the minus strand of NZ_JALNUQ010000006.1, from coordinate 120,200 downwards.
GGGCGCGCGCAAGGGTTAAGGGGACGGGCATGCTGATCCTGGGACTGGAATCCTCCTGCGACGAGACCGCCGCCGCGCTGGTTACCGATGAGGGCCGTGTGCTGGCGCATCGGCTGGCGGGGCAGGAGGCGGCGCATGCGCCCTATGGCGGGGTGGTGCCCGAGATCGCGGCGCGGGCGCATGTCGAGGCGCTGGAGCCGCTGATCCAGGCGGCGTTCGCCGATGCCGGCGTGACGCTGGCCGAGGTGGACGCGGTGGCGGCGACGGCGGGGCCGGGGCTGATCGGCGGGGTGATGGTCGGGCTGGTGACCGGCAAGGCGCTGGCGCATGCGGCGAACAAGCCGCTGATCGCGGTCAACCATCTGGAGGGCCATGCGCTGAGCCCGCGGCTGGCCGACCGCGCGCTCGCCTTTCCCTATCTGCTGCTGCTGGTGTCGGGCGGGCATTGCCAGTTGCTGCTGGTCGAGGGCGTCGGGCGCTATCGCCGGCTGGCGACGACGATCGACGATGCGGTGGGCGAGGCGTTCGACAAGACCGCCAAGCTGCTGGGGCTGGGCTATCCCGGCGGGCCGGCGGTGGAGCGGCTGGCGCAGGAGGGCGACCCCGCCGCGGTGCCGCTGCCCCGGCCGCTCAAGGGTGCGGCCGAGCCGCATTTCTCGTTCGCAGGGCTCAAGAGCGCGGTGGCGCGGGCGGTGGGCGGCCATGCCCCCGCCGATATCGCCGCATCGTTCCAGTTGGCGGTGGTCGAGTGCCTGATCGACCGGACGCGCCGGGCGCTGGCGGTGGCGCCGCAGGCGACCGCGCTGGTGGTGGCGGGCGGGGTCGCGGCGAACGGGGCGGTGCGGGGCGCGCTGGAGGCGCTGGCGGCGGAGCATGACCTGCGCTTCGTCGCGCCGCCGGGATGGCTGTGCACCGACAATGCCGCGATGATCGCCTGGGCCGGGGTGGAGCGCTTTGCCGCCGGGCTGACCGATCCGCTGGACGTCGCCGCGCGCCCGCGCTGGCCGCTGGACCCGGATGCCGAGGCGGTGCGCGGGGCGGGGGTGAAGGCGTGAGCGAGACGATCGGCGTGATCGGCGCAGGCGCCTGGGGCACCGCGCTGGCGCAGGTCGCGGCGAGCGCGGGGCATGAGGTGCGGCTGTGGGCGCGCGACCCGGCGCTGGTGGCGGCGATCAACGCGACGGCGGAGAATGCGCCCTATCTGCCGGGCATTCCGCTGTCGCCGCGCATCCGGGCGACGGGCGACCTGGCCCATGTCGCGCAGGCGCCGGTCAATCTGGTGGTGACGCCGGCGCAGGCGATGCGATCGGTGCTGGCGACGCTGCCCGCGCATGGCCAGGCGCTGGTGCTGTGTTCCAAGGGGATCGAGGCGGGCAGCCATCGGTTGATGAGCGAAGTGGCGGCCGAGGAGCATCCGCGCTCGCCGATCGCGGTGCTGTCGGGGCCGACCTTTGCGCATGAGGTGACGCGCGGCCTGCCCACCGCGGTGACGCTGGCCTGTGCCGAGCCTGCCTTGCGCGCGCAACTGGCCGAGTGGCTGGCGACGCCGCAGTTCCGCCCCTATGCCAGCGCCGATGTGGTGGGGGCCGAGATCGGTGGCGCGGTGAAGAACGTGCTGGCGATCGGGTGCGGCGTCGTGGAGGGGGCGGGGCTGGGCCAGAATGCGCGCGCCGCGCTGATCGCGCGGGGCTTTGCCGAGATGACGCGCTTCGGCCTTGCGCGCGGGGCCGATGCGGTGACGCTGGCCGGGCTGTCGGGACTGGGCGACCTGGTGCTGACCTGTTCGTCGGTCGCGTCGCGCAATTTCTCGCTGGGGCTTGGACTTGGCCGGGGGCAGTCGGCGGCAGCGCTGCTGGCGGACCGGCGCACGGTGGCGGAGGGCGCCTTTACCGCGCCCGTGCTGCGCGAGGCGGCGGCGGGCGTGGGCGTCGACATGCCGGTGACCGATGCGGTGTGCCGCCTGCTGGGCGGCGAGGCGGTGGATACGGTGATCGGCGACCTGCTGGCGCGACCATTGCGGGACGAGGGGGCCTGAGCGGCGCGTCTCTCGATACACCGTCTCGATACGCGGCTGCGCCGCTACTCGAGACGAACGGATAAACTTCAAATCGTCCGTCTTCAGCCCGGCTGACCGTCGATGCCGAAATTCAGGCGGCGGGAAACATTGGGGTCGATGACCGCGAGGAGCAGATAGGCGGTGAACTGACGGGCGCGTTGCAGCCAGCCGGTGCGTGTCTTGTAGAGATCCGGCGTGATCTCCTCCGACCGGGCGATCTCGCCATCGACATAGCCGCGGACATGCGCGGCAAAGGCCGCGTCCTCGATGCGGATCATCAGCTCCAGGTTGATGAACAGGCTGCGCATGTCGAAATTGGCGGAGCCGATATGGACGGCATCGTCGATGACGTAGAGCTTGGTATGCAGCTTGGTCGGCTGATATTCGTAGATGTGCACGCCCTTGCGCAGCAAACCGGCATAGGTGAAGCGCGCCGCGGCGATGGTGGCGCCATTGTCCGACTTGGCGGCGGTGACGACGCGGACCTGTGCGGCGCGGCGCCCCGCCTTGTCGAGGCGGCGCAGCATGGTCGGGCTGGGGGTGAAATAGGCGGCGATCAGGTCGATGCGGTGTCCGCGGCGCATGTCGTGCCGCACGGTGCGCGCCCAGGGGGACAGATGGCGGGTGGGGCCGCCGATCAGCCAGCGCAGGGCGCCCTGCCGCTCGCTCCAATGCGCCAGCGCGCGGTTCAGGTGGCGCATCTTGCCGTTTGGCTGGCGAACCCAATCCTGCAGCGCATCGAAATAGCCGGCCAGTCGCGCGGCGGCATCCCCCTCCACCAGCAGCCCGAGGTCGCGCCAGGCCTGTTCGGCAGGCGTGCCGAAATAATCATCCTCGATATTGAAGCCGCCGACGATGATTCGCGCGTTCCCCGCCTCCTCAGCATCGGCCAGGGCCAGCTTCTGGTGGTTGCGCAGCAGATAGCGGCGCCCCAGCCGCGGTTCGAAGCGGCAGACCTGGATGCCGGCCTGTTCCAGCGGCTGGAAGAAATCCGCGTCCGCATCGTCGCTGCCGAAGCCGTCGACGATCAGCGATACCGCCACCCCGCGCCGGGCGGCGGCGATCAGCGCGGCGTTGACCCGGCGACCGGCATCGTCATCGGCATAGATATAGTAGAGAATGCGCAGCGAGCGGTGGGCGCGGTCGATCAGGTCCAGCACCGCATCCAGCCGGCGGGGACCGGTATCGAGCAGAGTCAGCCGGTTTCCCTCCACGGTAAAGACCGGTTGGGGGGCGGAGTCGGAGGAGGAACCGGCGTCGTCGGACATAACCAAGGCGTAACGATGCGGTGGCCCCCCGCGTTGCATGACGCGCAATCTTTGACTTTTGCCGGCAACGGGGCTAAGCGCTGCGCTTTCATCCCATCGTTGTTCAAGAAGGACACGGCATGGCGCGCGTCACCGTCGAGGATTGCGTCGACAAGATTCCCAACCGGTTCGATCTGGTCCTGTTCGCCGCGCAGCGTGCGCGGCAGATTTCGGGCGGAGCGGACCTCACCCTCGATCGCGACCGCGACAAGAACCCGGTGGTTGCGCTGCGCGAGATCGCCGAGGAAACCGTGCGGCCCGCGCATCTGGAAGAATCGGTCATCAACGGCCTGCAGCGCGTGCAGATGGACGATGACGACGAGGTCGATGCGGTCGGCAACCTCCAGGCCTCGGCCGAGGCGCTGCGCCTGACCGCGGCCGCGCCGCCGCGCAACCAGAATTTGGGGGCCGATTACGAGGGCTGATCGGGCCTTTCGTTTATGGCTTTTCGAAAAGGGTCGGGGCAGCGATGCTCCGGCCCTTTTCGTTTGTGGGTGTGATGAAGGGGCGAAGGCGAGTTTCACGCGCTCAAGGCATCGTGCGTGAAACCCCAAGCAACATCCGTTCGGCTTGAGCGAAGTCGAAGGCTAAGTGGCTCGCATGCCCTCCGACGTCGCTCAGGGCGAACGGCGGTATGAAAGCAGGATAACGTCACCTTGATCCGTTCGTATCGGGACGATGCCTTACACCGCGACGCGTCTCTCGATACGTCGTCTCGATAAGCGGCTTTGCCGCTACTCGACGACTACTCGAGACGAACGGGAGGAGTTGGATCGATCCGATGGCATTCAACTCACGATCATGAGAAAGGCTGGGCATCGCCTAACGCCAAAAAGCCGCGCATCCCGGGCGGGATCGCGGCTTGTCGGTGCCGTCAGGCAGCCATGCGGGCGGACGGGCCGCCCGGCGGGGCTTACTTGATCTTGGCTTCCTTGAACTCGACATGCTTGCGCACGACGGGATCATACTTGTTGAAGCTCAGCTTCTCGGTCTTGGTGCGCGGGTTCTTCTTGGTGACGTAGAAGAAGCCGGTGTCGGCCGAGCTGACGAGCTTGATCTTGACGGTGGTCGGCTTTGCCATGACCTGAATCCTGTAAGCTTGAAAATGCGAAAGCGGCAGCACGCGCCGCCGCTCCTATCAGCCGCGGCGCATGGCGCATGCGGGGCAATGAGTCAAGCTTCGAGGGTCCTTTAAACGCGCCGGGGCGCGTTTCGCGGTGCCGGCCCGTTCCGATTAAACGCCCCTTTACGTGCTGCGTGGCATAAACCACAGCATAACAGGACGAGAGAGGATGTGGGATGCCGGGCGAATCGCGGGACATGATCCGTATCGAGCTGGCGGCGCGAATCGCGGCGCTGGATGTCCGCGCGCCCTATGCCGCGGTGTCCGACATGGCGGCCGAAGTGGACGCCATCCGCCGCATCGCCCACCGCCATGGCATGGCGCCGGCGGTCACCGTCGCGCATTTCCTGGACCATGCGCTGGCACGCGGCGAACGTGGGCCGTTGCTGCACGGCTGGCTGGCGATGCTGGACGAGGCGGTGGCGAGCGGGCGCGACGATCTGGATGCCGCGCATGCCTTTGCCGCGGCCTGTTCGGTGCGGTTGGCCGCCTGATGCGTCGCTGATGGACGCACTGATGGCGGCGCTGGTCGCCGCGTTGGTGGTGCAGGCGGGGGACCGGCCCGCCTGGCTGGCGGCGATCCTGGCCGACCGATACCGCGCCCCCGCTACGGTGATGCTGGCCGCGCTGGTCGCATTGGCGGCGGCGAGCGGGATCGCGGTGGCGGCGGGGCTGGCGATCGCGGGAATGCTGACGCCCGCGGCGCGCGACCTCCTGTTGGCCATGGCGCTGGTGTTGCAGGGCGGCGGCGCGCTGTTTGCGCAAAAGCCGCCGGAGCGGCTGGCGCGGTGGCGGCTGGGCGGCTTTGCGACCAGTCTGCTCGGGCTGTTCATCCTGTGCTTTGGGGACGGGTTGCAATTCTTGGTGGGCGCGATCGCGATCCGATCGACGATGCCGTGGCTGGCGGTGGTCGGCGCGACGCTGGGCGGGATCGCGGTGCTGGGCGCCGCGGCGGTGATGGGCGAGCGCGACTGGTGCCGCCTGTCGCGCGATCGCGTCCGGCAGGGCGGGGCGGTCCTGTGCCTGATACTGGGCATGATATTCGGGCTGTCCGGATTGCGATTGATCTAGCGGGTCGATCAAACAGCGCGGGTTTTGCGCGTGGACGGGTCGGAGCCATTCGGCCATCGGATCGTTCACGCAACAAATTCCAACCATCATCCGGGAGCTTTCCGATGGCCGATACCAACCCGGCGCTCGAAACGCCGAGCAGCCTGAACCGCAACGACACCGCCAGCGTCGCCGATGCGCTGAACGGCGCACTGGCGGATTGCTATGCGCTGTATCTGAAGACGAAGAATTTCCACTGGCACGTGTCGGGCCCGCATTTTCGGGATTACCACCTGTTGCTGGACGATCAGGCCGCGCAGATCCTGGGCGTGACCGACGCGATCGCGGAGCGGGTGCGCAAGACGGGCAATGTCACGCTGCGTTCGATCGGCGACATCGCGCGCCGCCAGACCATCGCCGACAACGATCGCGAGTTCGTGGGGGCCGGCGACATGCTGGCCGAGCTGCGCGACGACAATCTGAAGCTGGTCGACCGGTTCCGCGCGGTCAAGGACGCCGCCGAGGACGCCAAGGACAATGCGACCAGCGGCATCGTCGACGAATGGACCGATCAGGCCGAGGAACGTGCCTGGTTCCTGTTCGAGGCCAGCCGCAAGGGCTGATACTCATTTTGAAAACTCGCAGGAGGACGAGGTTTCAGGCGGCGCCGGCGCGTTCTCCATACCCCGATCTCTGATCGGGAACGCAACGACCTCCTGACCGGTTGTGGAAGCATAACCGTCAGGAGGAACCACCATGCTGAAACTTGCCGTCACTTTTCTGATCCTCGGATTGATCCTGGGTGCGCTCGGTTTCGGCGGGATCGGTGGTGCGTTCGTCGGCATTGCCAAGGTGCTGTTCTTTATCGCGCTGGCCCTGTTCCTGATCTTCCTGGTGCTGGGGCTGGTCGCGGGTAAATCGGTGAAGAACGCGATCGACTGACGAACGGCCCGGCGATGCAGGCCTTTGCCGCGCTTCTCGATTCGCTGATCTATACGCGGTCGCGCAATGCCAAGCTGAGGCTGATCGCCGATTACCTGCGCGCCACGCCCGATCCCGACCGGGGTTGGGCGATGGCGGCGCTGACCGGCGACCTGGACCTGCCGGCGGTGAAGCCCGCACTGATCCGGGCGCTGATCGAGGCGCGGATCGACCCCGTGCTGTTCCGGATGAGCCGCGACTATGTCGGCGATACCGCGGAGACGGTGTCGCTGCTGTGGCCAGAGCCCGACCGGCCGGTGGAGAATGCCCCGCTGTCGGTGGCGGATGTCGTCGACCGGTTGATGCATCTGTCACGATCGGATGCGCCGGCGGCGCTGGCCGGGATGCTGGACCGGCTGAATGCCGAGGAACGTTTCGCCCTGCTCAAGATGGCGACGGGGTCGCTCAGGATCGGCGTGTCGGCGCGGCTGGCCAAGACGGCGCTGGCCGAGGCGTTCGGACTGGATGTCGATGCGGTGGAGGAGGTGTGGCACGGACTGGTGCCGCCCTATGCTGCATTGTTCGCCTGGGCCGAGGGTACCGGCGCACAGCCGACGCCCGCGGACGTGCCGGTGTTCCGGCCGTTCATGCTGGCGCATCCGCTGGAGGATCTGCGCGTCGACCTGAAGGACTATGCCGCGGAGTGGAAGTGGGACGGCATCCGCGTGCAGATCGTCCATGTCGCGGGTGCCACCCGGCTCTACAGCCGGACCGGCGACGATGTGACGGGCAGCTTTCCCGATGTCGCCGCCGCCTTTACCGGGATCGGCGCGGTCGACGGCGAATTGCTGGTCAAGGGCGAGCATCAGGGCGGGACGCTGGAGGATGGCGGGGGCGCGGCCAGCTTCAACGCGCTGCAACAGCGGCTGGGGCGAAAGACGGTGTCGGGCAAGATGCTGGAGGAATATCCGGCCTTTGTCCGCCTGTACGACATCCTGTTCGATGGGAACGAGGATTTGCGCCCCCTGCCATGGACGGAGCGGCGCCGGAGGCTGGAAGCGTTCGCGGCCCCGCTCGACCCCGACCGGTTCGATCTGAGCCAGGTGATCGAGGCGGCGGACTTCACCGCGCTGGAGGCGATGCGCGCCACCGCGCGCGATGCCGCGATCGAGGGCATGATGCTGAAGCGGCGCGACTCGCCCTATGTGACGGGGCGGCGCACCGGGCTGTGGTATAAATGGAAGCGCGATCCGCTGACCGCGGACTGCGTGATGATGTATGCACAACGCGGCAGCGGGCGGCGGTCGAGCTATTATAGCGACTATACCTTCGGCTGCTGGACCGAGCAGGGCGAGCTGCTGCCGGTCGGCAAGGCCTATTCGGGGATCACCGACGAGGAGTTGCGCGAACTGGACCGCTTCGTGCGCGGCCATACCGTGCACCGCTTCGGCCCGGTGCGCGAGGTGGAAAAGACGCTGGTGCTGGAGATCGCGTTCGATTCTATCCACGAGTCGAAGCGGCACAAATCGGGGATCGCGATGCGCTTTCCCCGGATCGCGCGCATCCGCCTGGACAAGCCCGCGGCGGAAGCGGACCGGATCGAGGCGCTGCGGCGAATGGTGACCTGATCGGTCAGCCGAACAGCCACAGGCCCATGATGCGGGCGGGGGCAAAGGCGAAGGCGCCCGCGCCGACCAGCCCGCCGAGATAAAGGGCGATCATGGTGGTGCGGTGCGTGGCGATCCGGCCCGATCGCGCGGAGACGACGGCACGCCACAGGCCGATGACGGTCAGGGGCACGAACAGGTGGATCGCGCTGAACTGGCCATGGTTGAGGTGGCGGATGCCGAGTGCGGACAGGGCCGCGACGAGCATCAGCATGACCCAGACCTTGCCAAGCAGGCGGTGGCGGGGGCCGCCTTTGCGGGCGAGTAGCAGGTAGAGGCCGAGGGGCAGGGCGGGCAGCACCGTGGCGAGGTGGAGCGCCACCGCCACTTCGCGCACCGCCGGGGCGGCGGGCGCGAGGCCGAGGGCGGCACGGCCGAGCGCCACGGCCGCCATCGCGCTGAGCCCGCCACCGGCGACCAGCACCATGGCGCGCATCGCGGGCGACAGGTCGCGCCGCGCGCGACGGGGCGGGAAGGCGATCGGGAGGGGCAGGCTGGTCATCGGCGCGATCCTTGATGGCGGTGTCGGGGCCATCGTGTCTGCTGGCGGTTCGCTCGCCAGCGCGCGTGCGTGGACCGGCCGCCTGCTGCGTGAGCCGTGCGGCTTTGCCATTTCGCGAAGCGTGAACGGGCGGTAGGACTTGCCTCCGTCATGCCGCCGGCCCGCCGTTTCCTCATCGATCTGTCGATCATGCTCGCGATCGGGTTGTTGCTCGCGCTGATGGGGCCGTTCGGGACGTTTGCGGGGAGCGTGGCGTTTCGGCTGGTCTACTGGGTGACGCTGATGGTGGCGGGCTATGCGCTCTATCATCCGGCGATGATGGCGGCGAGCCGGGTGGCGGCGCGGCTGGCGCTGCCGGAGGCGGCGATGTGGGCGGCGGCGGGTGTGGTGGCGAGCGTGCCGATGACCGCGCTGGTGTGGGTGGTGGGCCGGATCGGCTATACCACGCGCTGGCCGACGCCGGAGCAGGCGCTGGCGCTGTACGTCAATGTGGGGCTGGTGGGTGCGATCGGGACGGTGATGCTGTGGGTCGCGCGGCGGCGGCGTGAGGCGGCGTCGGTTCTGGCAGAGCCGGAACCGGAACCGGAGCCGGTAGCGGCGGAGCCGGTCGGGCCGGCATTGTTCGAACGGTTGCCGCCGGGGTTCGGGCCGACGCTGCACGCGCTGGAGATGGAGGACCATTATGTCCGCGCGCACGGCGCCTATGGCTCGGCGCTGATCCTGATGCGGATGCGCGATGCGGTGGCGGAAACCGCGCCGCTGGCGGGGGCACAGGTGCATCGCAGCTGGTGGGTCGCGCGGGATGCGGTGGAGCGGGTACGGCGCGAGGGGCGCAACTACCGGCTGGTGCTGCCCGGCGGGGTCGAGGCGCCGGTGGCGCGGGGGGCGGTTCCGACGCTGGTCGCGGAGGGGTGGATTTAGAGTCAAACGCGATCAAGATTGTACAGGCCGAGCCTCTCCCCTGAAGTGGAGGGGGAGCACAAAACTTATCGCTTTCGCCTCTAGCCTTACCCGGGTTGCGTAGCTTGGCGGCCCCTCACCCTTCCCACTGCCTTGCGGCAGCGGGCCCCTTCCAGCATCAGGCCGCCCATGCCCCCGGCATGGGCTGAACAGCGCGGGGCGCTGTTCACCTGATGCTCCCCGGAGGGGAGAGGGAGGTTGGATATCACGCCAGCGTGCGGACCTTGGGTTCGCGGTCCCAGTAGCGCTTCTTGGCGGCGTTGACGAAGCCATCGAGATCCACCACGCCCTCGTCCGGTTCGACGCCGGCCTTGTCGAGCAGGGGTTGCGCGGCGGCGTTGTGGCCGATCGCCTTCAGATGGCCGAAGGCGTCCATGACGAATTGTACCGCGGCGCCTTCCCTGACCAGTTTCGCACAGGCCTCTTCGCTCAGGATCACCGCGATCGCATCGACGGTGACCGAGGGCTGACCGAAGAGTTGCGCGTCGGCCTTGACCTTTGTCCCGTCGGACAGCGGCACGGCGCCGACCTTCGGCGCGATCAGCATCGGGGTGCCGCCGGCATCCTCGACACCCGCCTTCACCGTCTTCAACGTGGCCGCGTCGGTGCCGTCGGCGATGAGGATGCCGACGGTGCGGCCCTTGAGCGTATGCTTTTCCAGCGGGCCACGGATGATGCGCAGCGCCGGCGATACGTCCATGTCGATCACCGGAGCCGCCGTCGGCGACGCCTCGGGCAGGTCCATGGCGAGGCCGTCGGCGACGCGGGTCGCCAGCGTTTCATCCACGTTGCGCAGGTTCGCCATCATCTGAATGCGGACATGTTCGAGCGAGACCTTGGACAGTTCGAACACGATCGCAGACGCCAGATGCGCCTGTTCGGCGGGGTCGAGCGAGCGGAAGAACAGCCGGGCCTGGCTGTAATGATCCGCAAAGCTTTCGGGACGGATGCGCAGCTTGGCGCCCTCTTCTTCCGACGGATAGGTCTTGAAGCCCGCCGGGTCCTCGCGCGGGCCGCCGGGTTCGCCCGCCAGATGCAGGCTGTTGGGCTCGTAATTGGCGCGGCCCTTGAACACCTGCATCTGCATATGGCCATCGCGCTGCAGATTGGCGAAGGGGTGATCGCCAGGGACGTTCTTGGGCTGGTTGACCGGGATCTGGGTGAAGTTGACCCCGCCGAGACGCGACAATTGCGTGTCCAGATAGGAGAAGAGCCGGCCCTGGAGGAGGGGATCGTTGGTGAAGTCGATGCCCGGCACGACGTTGCTGGGGCAGAAGGCGACCTGCTCGGTTTCGGCAAAGAAATTGTCGGGATAGCGGTCGAGCACCATGCGGCCGACGATCTTTACCGGCAGCACTTCCTCCGGGATGATCTTGGTCGAATCGAGCACGTCATAGGGCTGCGCGTTGGCGAATTCCTCGTCGAACAGCTGCACGCCCAGTTCCCATTCGGGGAAGTCGCCGCGGCCGATCCGCTCAAACAGGTCGCGACGCTGGAAATCGGGATCGGCGCCGGCGATCTTCACCGTCTCGTCCCAGATGGTCGATTGCAGCCCGGCCTTGGGCTTCCAGTGGAACTTCACAAAGGTCGACTGGCCCGCCTTGTTGACGAAGCGGAAGGTGTGGATGCCGAACCCCTCCATCGTCGCGAAGCTTTTCGGCAGGGTGCGGTCCGACATCGCCCACATGACCATGTGGGTCGATTCAGGCATCAGCGAGATGAAGTCCCAGAAGGTGTCGTGCGCGGTCGCCGCCTGCGGATAGCCGCGATCGGCCTCCATCTTGGCGGCGTGGATCAGGTCGGGAAACTTGATCGCGTCCTGGATGAAGAAGACCGGGATGTTGTTGCCGACCAGATCCCAGTTGCCCTGCTTGGTGTAGAATTTCACCGCAAAGCCGCGCACGTCGCGCGGGGTGTCCACCGATCCGGCGCCGCCCGCCACCGTGGAGAAGCGGGTAAAGACGGGCACGCGCTCGCCGGGGCGCTGGAAGATGTCGGCGGTGGTGATGTTGGACAGCGATTCGGTCAGCTCGAAATAGCCGTGCGCGCCGGTGCCGCGGGCGTGGACGATACGCTCCGGAATACGCTCGTGGTCGAAATGGTTGATCTTCTCGCGATAGACATGGTCTTCGAGCAGAACGGGGCCGCGCGGGCCAGCCTTGAGCTGGTTCTGGTTGTCGGCGATTGCGACGCCTTGGTTGGTGGTGAGGACCGGATGATCGGCGTCGCTGCGCTGATGCGTCTCGCCGCCGTTGCCGGCGTTCAGGGCGTCATGATCCATGATATTGCTCCAGGTAAGGCTTTGCCTCGCTCAACGAGCGGGATGCCGAATGGAGCCTGTTGCGAATCGATTGCTTCTTGCTGGTCGAAACGTGCCGAAGGCACGTTTTGCGGCGCCGGCCCGCTCCCCCTCCCGGCCACCCATCAGGATACCGTGTGGGTGGCCGGGAGGGGGAGCGGGCGGAACAGCCCAAGGTTCCGGCGGTGCGCAGCATCGTTGGAATGGCTGTGGAGGGCGGCACCGCCGTGCAACGCGCCGCGACGCGCGTTGCAAAAGGACGCTCAGCCGTCGCTGACGCGTTCGATGTCGGCGCCGACGGCGGAGAGCTTTTCCTCCAGCCGCTCATAGCCGCGGTCGAGGTGATAGACGCGCGCGACCGAGGTTTCGCCCTCGGCGGCCAGGCCGGCGATGATGAGGCTCATCGAGGCGCGCAGGTCGGTCGCCATGACGGGGGCGCCGACCAGCGGCTCGCCGCCCTTCACCATGGCGGTGCGGCCATGCACCTGCACGCTGGCTCCCATGCGCGCCAGTTCGGGGACGTGCATGTAGCGGTTCTCGAAGATCGTCTCGGTCAGGACGCTGGTACCCTCCGCCTTCAGGAGCATCGCCATGAACTGCGCCTGCATGTCGGTGGCAAAGCCCGGAAAGGGCGCGGTGGAGAGCGTCAGCGGCCTGAGCGGGCCGTCCGCCGCGATGCGGATCGCGCCGGGCTTCTCCTCCACGGTCACGCCGGCTTCGCGCAGGGCGGCGAGCGTCGCCTCCATGTCGGGGGCGTGGGCACCGACCAGTTCGATGTCGCCGCCGGTGATCGCCGCGGCACAGGCATAGGACCCCGCCTCGATCCGGTCGGGCATCACCGCATAGGTGGCGCCGTGCAGGCGATCGACGCCCTCGATCGTCAGCGTCTCGGTGCCGATGCCGTCGATCCGGGCGCCCATCGCGACGAGCAGGTTGCACAGGTCGACGATCTCGGGCTCGCGCGCGGCGTTGCCGATCACGCTGGTGCCCTTGGCGGTGGCGGCGGCCATCAACACATTCTCGGTCGCGCCGACCGAGACGACGGGGAAGGTGTAGCGGCCACCCGACAGCCGGCCGCCGGGCGCGGACGCCTCGACATAGCCGGCGGTCAGCTCGATCTGGGCGCCGATCGCCTCCAGCGCCTTCAGGTGAAGATCGATCGGGCGGTTGCCGATCGCGCAGCCACCGGGCAGCGACACGCGCGCGACACCGGCCCGCGCCAGAATGGGGCCGAGGACGAGGATGGAGGCGCGCATCTTGCGCACGATGTCATAGGGCGCCTCGGTCGAGGTCAGGCGGCCGGCGCGGATCGTCATCACCCGGCCGAATTCGTCGGGGCGCGTGCCCTCGATCGCGGTCGAGGCACCCAACTGGTTCAGAAGATGGCCGAAGCCATCGACATCGGCGAGGCGCGGCAGGTTGCGCAGGGTGAGCGGTTCGTCCGTCAGCAGCGCGCAGGGGAGGAGGGTGAGTGCGGCGTTCTTGGCACCGGAAATCGGGAGGCGCCCGGCGAGTCGCTGTCCGCCGCGAATGAGAATGCGATCCATCCCCCGTCCCTAGCGCAAGCAATGACGAAGCGCCAAGGCTCCTGTCCTGCCTTGATCGATGTCAATGCAGGCAAATCCCTTCCTTGGCTAAGGCTCGGAGCCGATTGGGGGAATAGGAATAGTGCCACGCAGCGGCCTCGCCGATCGCTTCCACCGAATGGTCGAATTGACCCCGGGCGAACGCAACACCTTGATTCAGATCGAAGAGCGGACGCGCACCGTGTCGCGGGGCGCGGTGTTGCTGCGCGAGCATGACCGGATGGACGAACTGTTCGTCGTGCGGGAGGGCATGATGATGGCCTATGTCCTCCTGGACGACGGCAGCCGGCAGATCGTGCGCTTCCTGTTTCCGGGCGACATCTTCGCGCTGTCGGCGCTGGTGTATCGCGGGTCGCCGGATACGGTGGTGGCCCTGTCGACGGCGGTGCTGTCGGTGATCGACCGGTCGACGATCGCGCGGCTGTCGGAGGAGCATCCGCGCCTGTTATGCCTGCTCCTGGTGTTGAACCAGATCGAGCGGGTGGCGGCGACGGACCGGATGGCGGGGCTGGGGCGGACCTCGGCGCGCGCGCGGGTCGCGACGCTGCTGCTCGACCTGCGCAACCGGATGCGGCGCGCCGACATGGATATCGATGCGATCTTCCCCTTGCGCCTGACGCAGGAGGAGATCGGCGATGCCACCGGGCTGACCGCGGTGCACGTCAACCGGATGCTGCGGCAGTTGGAGGAAGACGGCTTGATCGCGCGCGAATCGGGGCGCGTGGTGATCCGCGACGAGGCGGCGTTGGCGCGCGAGACCAATTATGTCGATCGCTACAACAAGCTCGATCTGGGATGGCTGCCGCCGGGGCGGTGAGCGGCCGATCCTGACCCCGCCGGGAGGGCGGGGGTATCAGGTCAGGCCTTTTCCAGCGTGCATTGCAGCGGATGCTGGTTGGCGCGGGCGAAGTCGATCACCTGGCCGACCTTGGTTTCGGCCACCTCGTAGGAAAAGACGCCGCACACGCCCACGCCGCGCTGATGAACGTGGAGCATGACGCGGGTCGCTTCCTCCATGTTCATGCGGAAGAAGCGCTGGAGACACAGCACGACGAATTCCATCGGCGTATAGTCGTCGTTGAGCATCAGGACGCGGTAGGGCGTCGGCTGTTTGGTGCGGGTGCGCGTGCGCGTGGCGACACCGAGCCCGGAGCCGCCCCCGGAGCCACCATTGCCGTCGTCGTCGGTGCCGTCGCCATCTCGGCGATCAGCCATGGTTGTTGTAAGCCGCTGCATGACAGGATTGAAAATATGGCATGCGCGGGGGCAGGCACAAGGGGCTGAACCTGCGCGGAGGACGATTCCCGGCTCGTCGGGCGCAAAGAAAAGGGCGGCCGTCCGGTTGGACGACCGCCCCTTTGCCCGGGAGCCGGCCCCGGGCGATCCGCGTCAGGCGCTGATCTTCATCTTCTCGGCGGCGACCGCGAAGCGGTTGCTGAGCGGCTGGGCGATCTCACCGGCCAGCTTCAGCATCGTCTCGGTCGACTTCGACGTCTCGGCGACCAGCGTGTCGAAGCTGGTGCGGGCATAGTCCGACTGGAGCTTCATGAACTCGGTCGGCGACTTGGCGCTGGCGAGCGTCTTCCACGCCTGGGTCGTGCTCTCGAAGCTGCGCTTGGCATAGTCGGCCGCGCCCTGGCCGAGATGTTCGAACCCGCGCGCGGCGATGCGCGACGATTCGACCAGCGCTTCCAGATTGTCCTTGTTGAAGGCGGCGGCGTCCTCGAGCATCCGGGCGCTCTTGTCCATGGCCGCCTGGGTACGGGTGGAGGCCTCGCCGAACATGGCCTGGGTCTTGTTCGTGGCGTTTTCGATCGTCGCTTCCATCACAACTTCCTTGGCTTCGATGTCCGCCGGAACCGCGGCGGTCGGGGGAGTCGGTTGGTCCGGCTCGCTGGTAATCGGATCGGACGAGGTGTCGGTTTCCGTGGTTGCGGAAACGACAGGGATCGGGGGCGTCGGGGCGGGAGCCGCCGCGGCGGGCGCGGGCGTCTCGACCGGTTCGACGGGGAGTGGCGTGGCGACCGCCGCCGGGGCGACCGTGTCTGCGACCAGGGCCTTTACCGCCGCTGCGGGGGAGGGCGCCGCCGCGTCCTGAATCGCGGGCAGGCCGGGCAACGGCGTCGCGGCCCTGGATTTCACGTCACGCCGCGGCTTGCGGCTCGTGCCGGACTGCTTCGCAGCCGCGGGCGTATTCGTCTTGTCGATAGACATAACACTCCCCTAATTTCGCTGCGATGCACAATAAGCAGTGATTTGACCTGAATCAAGGCTTATTGTGCACTGCAACATAGATTAGCGGGTGCGCACGTAGCTGCCGGGTGCAGCCTCCAGTGCGGGCAGTTTGCCGTTGCCAGGGATCCTGGCATCTTTCGCTGGCGTCGTCGCGTCATCCTGATGGCGTAGCCATGTCGCCCAATCCGGCCACCAGCTCCCCTTGGTCTCGGTCGCGGATGCGACGAAGGCGTCGAGCGACTCGGCGGGCGTGTCGTTGGTCCAATACTGGTATTTGCCCGCCGCCGGCGGATTGACCACGCCGGCGATGTGCCCGGAGCCGGCAAGGACGAAGCGAAGCGGCCCCTGGAAAAGCTCGGTGAGCTTCCACACGCTCTCCGGCGGGGCGATATGATCCTCGCGGCCGGCCTGCACATAGGCGGGGGTGGCGACGCGGCGCAGATCGAGGGGGACGCCGGCGATCGACAGCGCGCCGGGCTGCACCAGCAGATTGTCGCGGTACAGGTCGGTCAGGTAGCTGAGGTGCCATTTGGCGGGCAGGTTGGTGACGTCGCCGTTCCAGTGGAGCAGGTCGAACGGCACATAATCCTTGCCCAGCAGATAGTTGTTGGTGACGTAGTTCCAGATCAGGTCGCGCCCGCGCAACAGGTTGAAGGTCGCGGCCAGATAGCGCCCGTCGAGGAACCCCTCTGGCGACAGCGTGCCGATCAGCGCCAGTTGCTCGTCATCGACGAAATGCAGGAGGTCGCCCGCCTTCGAGAAATCGACCTGGGCGGTGAAGAAGGTGGCGCTGGCGACCTTGTCCGCCTCGCCCCGCGCGGCGAGCCATGCCAGCGTCGCGGCCAGCGTAGTGCCCGCGACGCAATAGCCGACGCTGTGTACCGCGGGCACGTCCAGCAGATCGCGAATCGTGTCGATCGCCTCCACCTGCGCGGCGACGTAATCGTCCCATGCGATATCCGCCATGGTGGCATCGGCGGACTTCCACGACACCATGAACACGGTGAAGCCCTGGTCGAGCGCCCAGCGGATCAGGCTTTTTTCCGGCGACAGGTCGAGAATGTAGAAGCGGTTGATCCAGGGCGGAAAGATCACGATCGGCGTGGTCGCAACCGTTTCGGTCGTCGGCTGATACTGGATGAGTTCGTAGAGCGGGGTGCGCAACACCACCTGACCCGGCGTGGCGGCGATGTCGCGGCCGATCTGGAACGCGTCGGCCTGGGTGTGGGTCAATTGCCCGCGGCCGATATCGGCGAGCATGTTCTGCAAGCCTTTCAGCAGATTCTCGCCCTTGGTCTCGATCGTTTTCTCGATCACCTCCGGATTGGTGGCGGGAAAGTTGGTCGGGCTCATCGCGTCAACAAAGGCGCGGGTGGCGAAGCGGAGTTGGTCCTTCTGACGCGGCTCGACCCCCTCCAGCGCGTCGACACCGCGCAACATGTGATCGCCGACCAGCGCATAGCTTTGCCGGATCAGGTCAAACATCGGCGACTGCCATCCCGGCGCCTTGAACCGCTTGTCGGGCTTGGCCGCAGGGGCGGGTGCCGCGGCGGAAGGATCAAGGAAGCGGCGCCACAAGTCCATGCTTTCCGACCAGAAATCGCGCGCCCGCTCGATGGTGGCAGGATCGTTGAAGCCGGGGACGACCGGCATCGCCGGCACACCCTCCGCCGGCTGTTTCATCGCCGCGATCCCCTGCTCCATCATCATCTGCTGCGCACGCCCCATCACCCAGGTCCAGTGCTGCAACTCCTCCAGCGTCGGGATGGCGGGCGTGGCGCCTCCACCGGCGGGCCGGGGGTCGTGCGCGTCGTCGGTCTGGGCCATGGCATCCTCTGGTTGCTGGCGTGCATGATACCGCAATGATGTTGCGCCGTCATGTCCGGTCGCGTCGGGAGAGGAAAGCGGCTATGGGGGGTGAGTTCCCAACAAAGAGGATACCATGTCCGAAGAGTTCTACCGCATCCGCCGGCTGCCGCCCTATGTCATCGCCGAAGTCAACGCGATGCGGGCCGCGGCGCGCGCGCGCGGCGAGGACATCATCGATCTGGGCATGGGCAATCCCGACCTGCCGCCGCCGCAGCATGTGCTGGACAAGCTGATCGAGGTGACGAGCAAGCCCGACGCGCATGGCTATTCGCAGTCCAAGGGCATTCCCGGACTGCGCCGGGCACAGGCCAATTATTACGGCCGGCGATTCGGCGTCGACCTCGATCCCGAGACGGAAGTCGTGGTGACGATGGGGTCGAAGGAGGGGCTCGCGAGTCTCGCCACGGCGATCACCGCGCCGGGCGACGTGATCCTGGCGCCCAATCCGTCCTATCCGATCCATACCTTCGGCTTCATCATCGCGGGTGCGACGATCCGTGCGGTGCCGACGACGCCGGACGAGGCCTATTTCGAGAGCCTGAAGCGGGCGATGGAGTTCACCATCCCGCGGCCGTCGGTGCTGGTGGTCAACTACCCGTCCAACCCGACCGCGGAGACGGTGGACTTGGCGTTCTACGAGCGGCTGGTGGCGTTCGCGAAGGACCAGGGGCTGTGGATCCTGAGCGACCTGGCCTATTCCGAGCTCTATTATGACGGCAATCCAACGCCGTCGATCCTGCAGGTGAAGGGCGGCAAGGACGTGGCGGTAGAGTTCACCTCGCTGTCCAAGACGTACAGCATGGCCGGGTGGCGCATCGGCTTCGCGGTGGGCAACCGCAAGCTGATCGCGGCGATGACGCGCGTGAAATCCTATCTGGATTACGGCGCGTTCACGCCGATCCAGGCCGCCGCCTGCGCCGCGCTGAACGGCCCGCAGGACATCGTCGAGAAGAACCGACAGCTTTATCACAAGCGCCGCGACGTGCTGGTGGAAAGCTTCGCCCGGTCGGGATGGGATATCCCATCGCCGCGCGCGTCGATGTTCGCCTGGGCGCCGTTGCCGCCGGCGCTTGCCCATCTCGGCAGCCTGGAATTTTCCAAGCAGTTGCTGACCGAGGCCAAGGTCGCGGTGGCGCCGGGCGTCGGATATGGCGAGAATGGCGAGGGCTATGTGCGGATCGCCATGGTCGAGAACGAGCAGCGCCTGCGGCAGGCGGCGCGCAACGTGAAGCGCTATCTGCAATCCATGGGGGTCAATACGCCGGGCGCCAAGGCGGGCTGATGCACCGGTGGCGGGCGTTGGCGGCGGCGGCGATCTGCGCCCTGTCCGCCAGCGCCGCCGCTGCGCAGAACGGGCCCGATCAGCGGGCGTTCCTGGAGCTTTACAAGGAACTGGTCGAAACCGACACAACCCTGTCGGCGGGTAGCTGCACGCGCGCGGCCGGGCAGATCGCGGCGCGGTTGCGGGCGGCCGGGTTTCCGGGCGATGGGGTGGTGACCTTCGCGCCGCCCGATCACGCGCGCGAGGGCGGGGTGGTGGCGGTGCTGCCGGGCAGCGATCCGGCGTTGCCGGCGGTGTTGCTGCTCGGGCATCTCGACGTGGTGGAGGCCAGGCGGGCGGACTGGACGCGCGATCCGTTCACGCTGGTCGAGGAAGACGGCTATTTCTATGGCCGCGGCACGTTCGACGACAAGGCGCAGGTTGCGGTCTGGGCGGATACGATGATCCGGCTGCGGCCGCTGACGCCGCGCCGCACGGTGAAACTGGCGCTGACCTGTGGCGAGGAAACGACGTTCGCCTTCAACGGCGCGGAGTGGCTGACCAGAACGCGGCCCGACCTCATCGCGGCGGGGTTCGCACTGAACGAGGGCGGGGGCGGGCGCTACGGCGCGAACGGCCGGCCCGATATGCTGGCGGTGCAGGTCGGTGAGAAGGCCGCGCAGAATTACACGCTGACCGCAACTCATTCCGGCGGGCATAGCGCACAGCCGACGGGGGACAATGCGATCTACGCGTTGGTGGGGGCGGTGCAGGCGATTCGCGAGCATCGCTTCCCGGTGTCGTTTACGGCGACGACGCGGGCGTTCTTCGCGGCGATGGCGCAGCGGGCAGGGGCGGAGATGGGGGAGGCGATCAGGCGGCTGCTCGCCGATGCGGGCGACGCCGAGGCCGATGCCATCGTCAGCCGCGACAAGACGTTGCAGGCGGCCTTGCGCACCACCTGCGTGCCGACCTTGTTGAGCGCGGGACATGCCGAGAATGCGCTGCCGCAGCGGGCGACCGCGAACATCAACTGTCGACTGTTTCCGGGCGAGACGGTGGAGGGGGTGCTGGACACGCTGCGCGGCCTTGCGGGGCCCGAAGTGGTGGTGACCGCGAACCAGCCGATCCGCCCCACCGCGGTGCCGCTGGCGCCGGACCCTGCCATCCTGGCGCCGATGACGCAGGTGGCGAAGCGGCATTTTCCGGGTGTGCCGGTCGTGCCGATGATGTCGGCCGGAGCGACGGACGGCATCTTCTTCCAGGCGATCGGCATCCCCGTATACGGCGTGCCGGGGATGCTGATCGACGGCGACATGTCGGGCATCCACGGCCGCGACGAGCGGATCCGGGTAAAGGCCCTGTATGCGGGGCGCGATTATCTGTTCGACCTGGTGAAGGTCTATGCGGGTGTGCGCTAGACGGTGACCTGTTCGCCCAGTTCCAGCACCTTGCCGGGCGGAATGCGCAAGAATTCGGTGGGGTCGGCGGCGTTGCGCTGCAGGAACATGAACAGCCGGTCCTGCCAGGGGGGCATGCCCTTCTCCGCCTCCGGCTTCAGCGTGTTGCGGCCGATGAAGAAGCTGGTCTTCATAGGGTCGAGGCCGAGCGCGCGCGTTTCGATGCCCAAATCCTGCGGCACGTCGGGCGATTCCATGAAGCCGTAGGTGAGGGTGACGGTGGAGAAATTGTCGTCCAGTCGTTCCTCGCGGACGCGTTCGGAGGGGGGGACGACGGGGCGGTCGGCGGTGCGGACGGTGGCGATCAGGTTGCGGGCGTGCAAGACCTTGTTGTGCTTGAGGTTGTGGAGGAGCGCGCCGGGGGCGGCGGCGACGTTGGCGGTGAGGAAGACGGCGGTGCCGGGGACGCGTTCGGGGGGCCGTTTGGCGAGCGCGGCGGCAAGGTCGGCGAGGGGGATGGACTGGCGACGTTCAAAGGCGGCAACGATGCCGCGTCCGCGCACCCAGGTGTAGATGACGAGGCCGACGCCGGCACCGACCAGCAGCGGCACCCAGCCCCCTTCGATCACGCGCAGGATGTTGGCGCCGAAAAAGATCAGGTCGAGCGCGAGAAAGGGCAGGATCGCGGTCAGCGCCAGCCCGCGCGACCAGTTCCAGCGGTGGCGGACGACCAGATAGGCAAGGCAGGTGGTGACCACCATCGTGCCGGTCACCGCGATGCCGTAAGCCGCGGCCATCGCGGACGATGTCTTGAACTGCACCACCAGGATCAGCACGCCGGCAAGCAGCAGCCAGTTGATGGCGGGCAGGTAGATCTGGCCTTGGAACGCGGCCGAGGTCTGGCGGATGCGCAGGCGCGGCAGGAAGCCGAGCTGGATCGCCTGCTGGGTGAGCGAAAAGGCGCCGGTGATGACCGCCTGCGCCGCGATCACGGTTGCCATGCCGGCCAGGATGACGAGCGGCGCGCGCAAGGATTCGGGCGCCATCAGGAAGAACCAGTCCTGATTGGTGAAGGCGGTGCCGTCGATCCGGGCCCGCTCCAGCGCGGCGAGCGCGAAGGCGCCCTGGCCGAGATAGTTGAGGGTCAGCGCAGGGAAGGCGAGCAGGAACCAGCCGAGCCGGATCGGCAGCTTGCCGAAATGCCCCATGTCGGCGGTCAGCGCCTCCGCCCCTGTGACCGTCAGGAAGACCGCGCCCAGCACGAACAGCCCGGTGACGCCGTGGGTGGCGAGAAAGGCGATGCCGTAGCCGGGCCAGATGACGCGGAAGATCGAAGGTTCGTCGGCGATATGCGACAGCCCCAGCCCGCCGATGGCGAGGAACCACAGGATGCAGACCGGGCCGAAGAGGCGCGATACCTGTGCGGTGCCGCGCGACTGGATCAGGAACAGCGCGATCAGGATCGCGATGGTGCACAGGCGGATGGTGCCCTCGTCGAACATCGCGGCGGCGCCGGGAATGGTGCGCAGCCCCTCCATCGCGGACAGGACCGACAAAGCGGGGGTCAGGATCGCATCGCCGTAGAAGAGCGAGGCGCCGGTCGCCCCCAGCACCAGCGCGATGCGCGAGCGGATGCCGAGCGCGCGGCGGGCGAGCGCGGCAAGCGCCAGAACGCCGCCCTCTCCCTGATTGTCGGCGCGCATCAGGAAGGTGACATATTTGACCGAGACGACCAGGATGAGCGTCCAGAGCGCGAGGCTGAGCACGCCCAGGATCTCGCTGGGGTCGATGCCGTCGGCGGCCGACTGGGCCAGCGCCTCGCGAAAGGCGTAGAGCGGGCTGGTGCCGATATCGCCGAAGACGACGCCGAGCGCACCGATGGTGAGCGCGGCCAGCGCCGGGCGGTGGTGGCCGTCGCCGCTGCGTTCGATGACGGGCGACACGTGCCGCCCTGATGTCGCGCCGGTCGCGTCTGCCGTGATGGCCACTTGCACCCCCCTGTCGAAAGGACGGGGCGCTTTACGCCCGTTGCAAACCAACGCAAGTTGTTTCGCAACTGCGGCATCATGCTTGATTTGTCCGCGCATGGCGGGCAGGGCGGTGGCATGGTTCCCCTTTCGTTCGGCGGACATGCATTTCAGGCGACGGCCGAGGGTGCGCTTTACTGGCCGGCGCGCGGCGCGCTGCTAGTCGCCGACCTGCATCTGGAAAAGGGCAGCTGGTATGCGGCACGCGGCCAGATGCTGCCGCCCTATGATTCGCTGGCGACGCTATCCGCGCTGACCGCGCTGGTCGAGCGCACGGCGGCGCGCGAGATGTGGTGCCTGGGCGACAGTTTCCACGATGTCGGCGGTTGCGACCGCCTGCCGGACGATGCGCAAAGCCTGTTGCGCAGCCTGACCGGCAATCTCGCCTGGACGTGGATCACCGGCAATCACGATCCCGCGATCCTGGACCGGTGTGGCGGCGAGGTGGCGGACGAGATGGTGGTGGACGGCGTGGTGCTGCGCCACGAGGCGGCGGCGGCCGAGTCGCGGCCGGAAATGTCGGGCCATTTCCACCCCAAGCTGCGATTGCGGGTGCGGGGGCGCAGCGTGGCGCGACGCTGTTACGTCGCAACGGGGACGAAGCTGATCCTGCCGGCGTTCGGCGCGCTGACCGGGGGGCTGGACGTGACGCATCCGGCGATCCGGCAGGCGGTGGGCGGGGCTGCGCAGGCGCTGGTGCCAGTGGAGGACCGGTTGCTGCGCTTTCCGGTTGCCGCCTGAGGGGCGGTCCGTGTCGGCGCTGACCCCTATCCGTTTGGGCCGGGGGAAGATCACGTAGCCCGGTGCGGGCGTATCCCCGGCTTGTATCGGGGCATGGCTCCGCGCTTCAACCTGTCTCTCGATACACCGTCTCGGTACGCGGCTGTGCCGCTACTCGACGGTTACTCGAGACGAACGGGATGGGGTGGGATGGCTGCTATCGCACAAGCATAGGCAAGCCGGTACGCAGGGCGGCGACCTTGGGTTTGTCCCAGGCGACGATATAGGGGTGCGTCGGGTTCCGGTCGAAGAATCGCTGGTGATAGGGCTCGGCGGGGAAGAAGCGGCCCTGTTCGATGCGCGTGGTCAGCGGTTTGCGAAAGGCGGGCGCGATTTGCGCCATGTAGGCGCGGGCGACGCGCATCTGGTCCGGGCTTTGCGGGAAGATGGCGGAACGGTAGCTGGGACCGCGATCGGGACCCTGGCCGCCGACCTGGGTCGGGTCGTGCGCGATGGCGAAGAAGACGCGCAGCAAGGTTCCGTAGCGGACCTGCGCGGGATCATAGGTGATCCGCACCGCCTCGGCATGACCGGTGCGCTCGGTGGAGACCTTCGCATAGCTGGCATCGGCCGCGGTGCCGCCGGCATAGCCCGCGGTCACGGTGCGCACGCCCTTCAACTGGCGGAACACCGCCTCCACACCCCAGAAGCAGCCGCCGGCGAACACCGCGGTCTGGGAGGCGGGGGTTGGCGCTACGTCCAGCGTCGGTTGCGGCAGCGGCACGACATGCTCGCTGCGGGCGATTCCGGCCGGGAGGGCGAGGAGCGCCAGCGGGGCAGCGGCGATCAGAAGCATGCGGATCATGCCGGAAAGATGGGGAATGGCACCGGATGCGCCAAGCGTTCGTCCCGTAGCGTGCTTTTCCACCAGGGACGCCCCCCGCGCGATCATGTCGGCGGGGTTTTGCCTGCCGCGCCGGGCAGGCGGGGTCGATGTTAGCGGATCGCCTCGACCGGTGCACGCGTGGGTGCGTTGACCGCCTCTGCCGTGTGGAATGCCGCCAGACTGATCGCCCCCAGCACGAAACCGCCGGCGAACTGCCAAAGGAAGCTGGACTTGATGAGGCTGCGCATGGATCACCCTTGATTCTTGGGCTGATCCCCTTGGAAACAGCCAGTCTTTCGGCCGCCAGATGGGATGATCCGGCGACGCTCGCAATATCGTTTATAGAAACACAGCATTAACGGCACGTGGCTGTGCCGTTAATGTCACGGTTAGGATGTCGGACGAGCGTTACGCCGTCAGCGCAGCGCCGCGCAGGCGTCCTGGATGCGGGTGCACGCTTCGCGGAGCAGGGCGTCCGACGTCGCATAGCTGATCCGCATCGCGGGCGAGAGGCCGAAGGCGGCTCCCTGCACCGCCGCGACCTTGGCATCGTCGAGCAGATAGCCGACGAACGCCTCGTCATTGTCGATGCGCTTGCCAGAGGGCGTGGTCCGGCCGATCAGCGGCGCGAAGGACGGATAAACGTAGAAGGCGCCTTCCGGCGTCGGGCAGGTCATGCCCTCGATCTCGTTCAGCATGCCGACCACGAGGTCGCGGCGCACCTGGAAGGCGGCGTTGCGCTCCTGAAGGAAGGACTGGTCGCCGGTCAGCGCCGCGGTGGCCGCGGCCTGCGCGATCGAGCAGGGGTTGCTGGTCGATTGCGACTGAAGCTTGGCGATCGCCTTGATCAGCCAGGGCGCGCCTGCGGCGAAACCAATGCGCCAGCCGGTCATCGCATAGGCCTTGGAACAGCCGTTGACGGTCAGCGTGCGCTCGTACAGCTCGGGGCAGACCTGCGCGATGGTGGCGAAGCGGAAGCCGTCATACACGATATGCTCGTACATATCGTCGGCGAAGACCCAGACATGCGGGTGGCGCGCGATGACGGCGCCCAGCGCCTTCAACTCGTCGGCGGTGTAGCCGGCGCCGGTCGGGTTGGACGGCGAGTTGAGGATGACCCACTTGGTCCGCGGGGTGATCGCGGCGTCGAGCGCCTCGGGCGTCAGCTTGTACTGCTGTTCCGGGCCGGCGGCGACGATCACCGGCTTGCCGCCGGCGAACTGCACGACATCCGGGTAGCTGACCCAATAGGGGGCGGGGATGACGACCTCGTCACCCGGATTGACCGTGGCGACGATGGCGTTGAACAGCGTGTGCTTGCCGCCGACGTTCACCGTGATCTGGTCGGGGGTGTAGGTCAGCGCGTTGTCGCGTGCGAACTTGGCGGCGATCGCCGCCTTCAGCTCGGGCGTGCCGTCGACATTGGTGTATTTGGTCTTGCCGTCGCGAATCGCCTGGATCGCGGCTTCCTTGACGAATTCGGGGGTATCGAAATCCGGCTCGCCCGCGCCCAGCCCGATCACGTCCACGCCTGCGCGCTTCAGCTCGAACACGCGCGAGGTGATCGCGAGCGTGGGAGAAGGGCTGATACGGCCGAGCGCGTCGGAAGGCTGCATGGACACGGGTGTTCCCCTATCGAATGGAGGCGGGCCAGAAAGGCGGGGGCGCCATAGCGCCAACGCGGATCAATCCGCAACCGTTGCCCGCATCAAACCGCGCAGGGCGTTGCCGAGCCAGGCCCCCTGCGCAATATCGTTGCGCGTCAGCCGCCCCTCGACCGCGCGGCCGCTGTCGACCAGTTCGGCGCGCAGGATGCCGGGGAGCAGCCCGGCGGCGAGCGGCGGGGTGACGAGACGGCCGCCCTGCTCCACGAACAGCGAGGTGAAGCTGCCTTCGGTGAGCGACCCGTCGGGGGCCTCGAAGATCACCTCGTCGGTGCCTGCGGCGATGCGGGCTGCGTCGTAAAAGGCGCGGTCCGTGGTCTTGTGGCGGAGGCGCAGATCGCCGGGGGCGACGGGCAGCGGCACGACCGCCGCGCGCAGCGGCTGGAGCAGCGGAGGCGGGAGCGCGCTGCATTCGATCGCGATGGCGCCGGAGGCGGCGAGCAGCAGGCGGACGCGCGAGGGGGCGCGCAGGCGGAAGGTGGCGGCCTGAAGCTCGTTGCGGGCATCGTGACGGTCGAAGGCGAAGCCGAGTGCGGTGGCGCTGGCCTTCATTCGTGACAGATGGCGTTCGAGATGGAGCAGCCCTTCCATGGGATCGAAGGCCATGGTCTCGATCAGGTCGAAGGGCGGATGGGCGGGGCGGAGGAAGGCGGCCTTGGCGAGGCATTCGTCCCATTCCGCCACGACATCCGAATCGGCAACGACGCCCGAGCCGAGGCCGATCGTCGCCCGGTCGCCGTTCAGCACCAGCGTGCGGATCGCCACGCTGAACGCGGCGTCGCCATCCGGTGCGACATGGCCGATCGCGCCGGTATAGGCGCCGCGCGGGCTTGCCTCCATCTCGCCGATCGCCTGCATCGCGCGGATCTTGGGCGCGCCGGTGATCGATCCGCAGGGGAACAGCGCGGCCAGCACGTCCAGCGTATCGCGACCGGGGGCCAGTTCGGCGGTGACGGTGGAGACCATCTGGTGGACGGTCGGATACCGCTCGACGGTGAACAGGTCGGGGACGGAAACGCTGCCCGGCACCGCGACGCGCGACAGGTCGTTGCGCATCAGGTCGACGATCATCAGGTTTTCGGCCCGCTGCTTGGGATCGGCGGCAAGGGCGTCGGCGGCGGCACGGTCGGCGGCGGGATCGTCGACGACGCGCGCGGTGCCCTTCATCGGGCGGCAGGTGAGGCGCCGGCCGTCGCGCGCGAAGAACAGTTCGGGCGAGAGCGACAGGAGCACGGTGTCGCCGGTATGGACCACCGCCCCCCAGCCGGCACGCGCGCGGGCACGCAAGCCGGCATAAAGGGCGAGCGGATCGCCGGCGATCGGCGCGACCGCGCGAAAGCTGAGATTGGCCTGATACAGGTCGCCGGCGCGGATCAGCGCCTGCACATCGCCGAAGCGTTCGGCATAGGCGGCGGCGTCGATCTCGGGAACCGGCGCACCGATCCAGGCGCCGGCGGGGTCGGGCAGGAGGGCGGCGACATCCTCGACCGGGCGGGCGTCGGCGAACAGGCCGAACCAGGCGAGCGGCTGGGGCGCGGGGCGCGGGGCGATGCGGGCCTCGAACGCGGGGGCCGCTTCGTAGGAGAGGAAGCCCGCGGCGTGCAGCCCTTGCGCGCCCGCCTCGCGGAGCGCCGCCAGCAGCGCGGGGATGTCGGCGGGGTCGTGCGCGGCCAGGATGCGGACGGGATCGGCATAAAGGCGCGCGGGCGCACCACCGGGCCGGGCGTCGTCGAGAAGCACGAAGGGCGCATGGGCCAGGGTCATCGCACCCCAACCCATGCACAGCCGATGCACATGGAGGCAAGCACCGATTGCTGCACGGCGCCGGGCGGCCTATCTGCGGAGGCATGACGAACCCCCCTTTGCGCGCGGCGATCGTGCCGGTCACCCCGCTTCAGCAGAACTGCTCGATCGTCTGGTGTACGGCCACGATGAAGGCCGCGGTGGTCGATCCCGGCGGCGACCTGCCGCGCATCCGCGACGCGATCGCCCGCGCCGGCGTGAGCGTGGAAAAGATCCTGCTGACGCACGGCCATATCGATCATGCCGGCGGTGCCAAGGCACTGGCGGACGAACTGGGTGTGTCGGTGGAGGGGCCGCACGAGGCGGACCGCTTCTGGCTGGCGCGGCTGGACGAGGACGGGCAGGCTTACGGCATTCCCGCACAGGTGGTGGAGCCGTCGCGCTGGCTGGTCGAGGGCGACACGGTGACGATCGGCGAACTGGTGCTCGACGTGTACGAGACGCCGGGGCACACCCAGGGGCATGTGATCTTCCATCACCCGGCATCGGACTTCGCGCTGGTCGGCGACGTGCTGTTCCAGGGATCGGTGGGCCGGTCGGACATGCCGGGCGGCGATCATGACCAGCTGGTCCGCTCGATCGTGACCAAGCTCTGGCCGCTCGGCGACGCAACCGCATTCATTCCGGGGCACGGGGCGCCCAGCACCTTTGCGCACGAGCGCGCGTCCAATCCCTTCGTCGGGGACCGGGTGCTGGGCGCCGGTTAAGCGCCGGGGATCAGGGCTGGCGCGACCGGCCGCGAATCGCCTTGAACTCGGAGCCGGCGCGCCATTCCGGCCAGGCGCGGCTGGTGCCCAGATCGCGGCCGATGCGGTGGAACAGCGCAACATCGGCCGCAGCGCCGGTCAGGTCCCATTTCGCGTCCCAGGCATCGCAGGTCTGGTGGTAGCAGCGCATATAGCCGTCCAGCCATGCCTGACCCGCAGGGCGGCCGCCCTGCACCAGATCGGGCGCGCCGCTGATCGCCATCAGCAGCAGCGTCGGCACGCCGCGCCGGGCGAGCGAGAAATGGTCGGCGCGGTAGAACAGGCCGCGTTCGGGCAGCGCCTCGGGCGTGACGGTGCGGCCCTGCGCGGCGGCGGCGGTGCGCAGGCGGTCCTCCAGATCGTTCTGCCCGTCGCCGACCAGCATCACGTCGCGCGCGGGCCCGGCGGTCTGGAGAATGTCCAGCGTCAGGTTGGCGACCGTCTTGGCGACCGGATAGACCGGGTGGACGGCATAGGTTTCGGAGCCGAGCAGTCCGCGCTCCTCACCCGTCCACAGCGCGAAAACGAGGCTGCGGTCGAGCTTGGGCCCCTTGGCAAAGGCACGGGCGAGTTCCAGCACGCCGGCGGTGCCGAGCGCATCGTCGTTGGCGCCGGGACGGATGGTGCGCCCCTCGGCATCGGGGGCGCCGCGCCCATAGGCGTCCCAGTGGGCGCCGAACATCACCACCTCGTCGCCATGCGCCTTGCCCGGCCACCGGGCGAGGACATTGCGGCTTTCCGCCCGCTCGACGCGGACGGGGATGTCGGCGGTGAAGCGCTGGCCCTTCAGTTCGACCGGGCGGAAATCGGCACGACGCGCCGCCACGCGCTGCTGCGCCAGGTCGAGGCCGGCGGCCTGGAACAGACGGGTCGCGGCGGTGCCCTCGAGCCAGCCCTGGAGCAGCACGCGACTCGCGGGATCGCTGCGCACGATATCGTAATTCTCCCCGGCCGGGGCGGTGACCGTCGCCCACCCATAGCCGGCACCGGGCGTGTCGTGGACGATCAGCGCGGCAATGGCGCCCTGGCGAGCGGCTTCCTCGAACTTGTAGGTCCAGCGGCCGTAATAGGTCATCCGGCGATCGCCGAACTTGCCCGCCGCATCATCGCCCGGCTTCGCCTCGAAATCGGGATCGTTGACCAGGAAGACCGCGACCTTGCCCTTCAGGTCGACGCCCTTGAAGTCGTTCCAGCCGCGATCCGCGGCATCGACGCCGTAGCCGACGAACACCATCGGCGCGTCCGCGATCGCGACGCGATCGACCGGGCGGACGGTGGAGACGTAGATCTCCTGCCCCTGACGCAGCGGCGTGGCGGCGACCCGCATCTGCCCGGCACCCAATTGGGTGCGGATCAGCGGCACGGGTTGCGTCCACTGCCCCCCGGGGCCGCCGGGTTCGAGGCCCATCGCCTTGAACTGCGCGACCAGCCAGTCGATCGTCTTCGTTTCCCCCGCGGTGCCCGGCGCGCGGCCCTCGAACGCGTCGGAGGCCAGGGTGCGGACATCGGCGGACAACCGCTGCGGCGAGATCGGGTCGGCGGGCGTCGTGGCGGCCAACAGGAAGGCGGGCAGCAGGCTCGTCGCTGCGAGCAGAAGGGGCTTGGGCATGCGGGCAAAAATCTCCGTGGGGCAGGCGGATCGACGAAAAGACGCCGGGTCAGCGTCCTGCCAGTGGGCGCATATGCTTGCAACATGCGCGAATCTCGCTATAGGCGCGGGGCTTCGCGATGCGTCCGGCTGGGGTGCTCACGCGGTCGGGCATCTTGTCCGGGCGCGCAATGGGTGCTGACGGCGGGGCCTTCACCCATGTTTGATCGAATAAGGTGCCGCAATGGCCGTTCCCAAGAGAAAGACCTCCCCCTCCAAGCGCGGCATGCGCCGCAGCCACGACTCGCTGTCGATCGAGTCGTTCCAGGAGTGCCCGAACTGCGGCGAACTGAAGCGTCCGCACAATCTTTGCACCGCCTGCGGTCACTACAACGGCCGCGAGGTCATCTCGGTCGAGGGTTAAGTCCTCTCCGACTCGAGGTTCAAGGATGAATCATGGCCAATAATGCCTGGATCGCCGTCGACGCAATGGGCGGCGACGACGGGCTGGCCGTGATGCTGGCTGGCGTCGCCCGTGCGCGGCGCCAGTTCGAAGGCATGCGTTTCCTGCTGGTCGGCGACGAGGCCCAGATCGCGGACGGGTTGAAGACCCATCCGAACCTGACCGCGGCGTCCGAGATCGTCCACGCCCCCGAGGTGGTGGGATCGAGCGAGAAGCCGAGCCAGGCGATCCGACGCGCCAAGCGCACTTCCATGGGCATCGCCATCGATCTGGTGAAGCAGGGGCGCGCCGCCGCGGCGGTTTCGTCCGGCAACACCGGCGCGATGATGGCGATGGCCAAGCTGTCGCTGCGCATGTTGCCCGGCATCGACCGGCCGGCGCTCGCCGCGCCGATGCCGACGCTGGGCGACAATGACGTGGTGATGCTGGACCTCGGCGCCAACACCGAATGCGATGCCCGCAATCTGGTGCAGTTCGCGGTGATGGGCGCGGCCTATGCCCGGACCATCCTGGACCTGTCCTCGCCGCGCGTCGCGCTGCTGAACATCGGCAGCGAGGACCAGAAGGGCACCGACGAGATTCGCGAGGCGGCGGCGCAGTTGCGCGGCGACACGCATCTGCCGCTGACCTTTGCCGGCTTTGTCGAGGGCAACCACATCTCGCGCGGCGAGGTGGACGTCATCGTGTGCGACGGCTTTGCCGGCAATATCGCGCTGAAGACCGCCGAGGGCACGGCGCGATTCGTCGCGGACCTGTTGAAGCGCGCCTTCCGCTCGTCGGTGCGATCCAAGATCGGTTTCCTGATCTCGCGCCCCGCGACACAGTTGCTGCGCGACCATCTGGACCCCAACAACCATAATGGTGCGGTTTTCCTCGGGCTGAACGGCCTGGTGGTGAAAAGCCATGGCGGCGCCACCGAACTGGGCGTCGCAACGGCGATCGGCAATGCGGCCAAGATGGTGCGCGCCGACCTGACCCGGCGCATCGCCGAGGACCTGCGCAACTTCGAGGCCGCGGCATGATCCGTTCGCTCGTCACCGGCACCGGATCGGCCCTGCCGACGCGGCGCGTGTCCAACGCCGAGCTGGCGCAGCAAGTCGACACCTCCGACGAATGGATCGTGGAGCGTACCGGCATCCGCTTCCGCCACATCGCCGGGCCGGAGGAAACCACCGCGACGCTGGCGGCCGATGCGGCCAAGGCGGCGATCGCGGCGGCCGGACTGTCGGCGCAGGATATCGACCTGATCGTGCTGGCGACCGCGACGCCCGACCAGACCTTTCCGGCGACCGCCACCAAGGTGCAGGCGATGCTGGGCATCCGCGATTGCGTCGCGTTCGACGTGGCGGCGGTGTGCTCGGGCTTCCTGTACGCGGTGCAGGTGGTCGACTCGATGCTGCGCACCGGCGTCCATGCCCGCGCCCTGGTGATCGGGGCGGAAACGTTCAGCCGCATCCTCGACTGGGAAGACCGCACCACCTGCGTCTTGTTCGGCGACGGCGCGGGGGCGGTGGTGCTGGAGGCGCGCGAAAGCGACGCCGAAGGCGGCCGCGGAATCCTGGCGACCCGGCTGCATGCCGATGGCCGGCATAACGACCTGCTCTATGTCGATGGCGGCCCCTCGACCACGGGCACGGTCGGCAAGCTGCGCATGAAGGGACGCGAGGTGTTTCGCCATGCCGTCGTCAATCTGGCGGCCGTGATGGAGGAATCGCTGGGGCTCGCCGGCCTGACCTCGGCGGATGTCGACTGGGTCGTGCCGCATCAGGCCAATGCGCGCATCCTGGACGCGACCGCACGCAAGCTGGGCCTGTCGCCGGACAAGGTGGTGGTGACGGTGGACCAGCATGCCAATACCTCGGCCGCGTCCGTGCCGCTGGCTCTGGATACGGCCGTGCGCGACGGACGGGTGCGGGAAAACGACATCGTGGTGCTGGAGGCGATGGGCGGCGGCTTCACCTGGGGCGCGGCGGTGGTTCGTTTCTGAACAAAATTTTATTCGTAGATTTCAATAAATCCCTTTCGGTCCTATTTACCTGTGTGATAGCAACGATTGCGTCATAGTTGGGGATAGGATGATGATCGGGGGCACTCTCACACGCGCGGACCTGGCCGAGGCATTGCACCATGAGGTGGGTTTGTCGCGCACCGACTCGTCGCAGTTGGTCGAACAGATCCTGGACGAGATGTGCGATGCGCTGGCACGCGGCGAAAACGTCAAGATTTCCGGTTTCGGCACGTTCGTGCTGCGCGACAAGGGCGAGCGGATCGGGCGCAATCCCAAGACCGGGATCGAGGTGCCGATCGCACCGCGCCGGGTGCTGACGTTCCGCGCCAGCCAGATGATGCGCGATCGCATCATCGCCGGCTGACGGCGATGGCCGTCGCGTCCTCCGGCAAGGCGGATCGCGCGTTTCGGACGATCGGCGAACTCGCCAGGGAAACGGGGCTGCCGCAGCACATGCTGCGCTATTGGGAAACGCGGTTTCCGCAGCTCAAGCCGCTGCAGCGGGCCGGCAACCGGCGATATTACCGTGCCGAGGATGTGGCACTGGTCCGCCGCATCGATCGCCTGCTGCACCAGCAGGGCTATACGATCCGCGGCGTCCAGCAGCTTCTGGATGTGGAGGCGGAGCCGGACATGGTGGCGACGCTGCGCATCATCCGCCACGGACTGGCAACCGCGCTGGCGTGCGACATACAGGCGCGATAGCATCGGCGGATGACCGCTTCCCCATCATCGCACCGGCACGCACCCAATCGTCCATGGGTCGTGCTGGCGATGTTGCTGCTCGTCTACAGCCTGAACTTCCTCGATCGGCAGATTCTGGGCATCCTGGCCCATCCAATCAAGGCGGAGTTGCGGCTTAGCGATACGCAGCTGGGGGCGCTGGGCGGGATCGCGTTTGCGCTGCTCTATTCCACCCTGGCGGTGCCCCTCGCGATCGTCGCGGATCGCACCAGCCGAAGCTGGGTGGTGACCGGATCGCTGGCGGTATGGAGCGGCTTTACCGCGCTGTGCGGGCTGGCGACGGGGTTCTGGCAGCTTTTCGCGTTCCGGGTCGGCGTGGGGGTCGGCGAGGCGGGCGGCGTGGCGCCCTCCTATGCGATGATCAGCGACAGCTTCCCGCCGGAGCGACGGGCGCGGGCGCTCGCGATCTATTCGCTGGGTGTGCCGCTGGGGCTGGCGGCAGGGGCGCTGCTCGGAGGAACGCTGGCCAAGGCGGTGGACTGGCGCACCGCGTTCATCGCCGCGGGCGCGGCCGGCCTCGTGCTGGCGCCGATCTTTCGCTGGGTGGTGCGCGAGCCGGTGCGACGAGCAAACCCGGTGCGGATGCCGGTCGGCGCGGTCTTCGCGATCCTGGCGCGCAAGCCGAGTTTCTGGCTACTCGGCTTTGCCGCGGCATCGAGTTCGCTGTGCGGCTATGGGCTGGCCTTCTGGGTGCCCTCCGTACTGGTGCGCAGCCTGGGGTTCGATCTGGGGCAGGTGGGCCAGTTCGTCGGATCGCTGCTGCTGATCGGGGGTAGCGCGGGGGTGCTGGCGGGGGGCTGGCTGGGGGACCGGCTGGGCGCGCGTGACCGGGGCTGGTTCGCACGGTTGCCGGCGCTGGCGTGGATGGTGACGGTGCCGCTGTTCGCCGGCGGGCTGCTGGTCGATTCGCCGACGCTGGCCTGGGCGTTGTTCCTGGTGCCGCACGGCCTCAACATCCTGTGGCTGGGGCCGGTGACCACCGCGATCCAGCATCTGGTGCCCGCGGAGATGCGCGCCACCGCCTCCGCCTCGTTCCTGCTCATCAACAACCTTGTCGGGCTCGGCCTGGGGTCGCTGGTGATGGGGGCGCTGTCGGATGCGATGACGGTGCGGTTCGGGGCGGATGCGCTGCGCTATGCCGTGGTGGGGACGCTGGGCTTCTACCTCGTTGCCGCGCTGCTGGGCTTGCTGGCGGTGCGGCCGCTGCGGCGCGACTGGTGGGTGGAGGAGGGCGTCACCGCTCGCGGGTCGCCATGAAGCGGACCTTGGAATAGCGGTCGGCAATATAGCCGACTTCCCAGGCGGACTTGGCGAGGAAGACCGGATTGTCGTCGCGGTCATGCGCCATCGCCGAGCGGTTCAGGTCGGCGAAGTCCTTCAGATCGGCCGGATCTTCGGCGGACACCCAGCGGGCGGTGTCGAACGGCGCCGGCTCCAGCCCGGCGGCCACCTTGTACTCCGCATCGAGGCGCGAGAGCAGCACGTCGAGCTGAAGCTGGCCGACGACGCCGATGATCCAGTTCGAGCCGATCTCCGGATAGAAGACCTGCGTCACGCCCTCTTCGGCCATGTCGTCCAGCGCCTTGCGCAACTGCTTGGTCTTGGTCGGATCCTTCAGGACGACGCGGCGCAGGATTTCGGGCGCGAAATTGGGCAGGCCGGTGAAGCGGATATCGGCGCGCTCCGACAGCGTATCGCCGACGCGCAACGTGCCGTGATTGGGGATGCCGATGATGTCGCCCGGATACGCCTCGTCCGCGACTTCGCGGTTCTGTGCAAAGAAGAGGATGGGGGAGTGGACCGCGATCGGCTTGCCATGGCCGGTGGGCGTCAGCTTCATGCCGCGCTTGAAGGTGCCCGAACACAGCCGCATGAAGGCGATGCGGTCCCGGTGCTGCGGGTCCATGTTCGCCTGCACCTTGAAGACGAAGCCGGTGACTTCCTTTTCATCCGGGCTGACGGGTGCGGGCTCGGCAGGCTGGGGGCGCGGGGGCGGCGCGAAATCGGCCAGTGCGGCGATCAGTTCGGAGGGCCCGAAATCCTTGAGCGCGGACCCGAAATAGACCGGCGTCAGGTCGCCATTGCGATACGCCTCGCCGTCGAAGGACGCATAGCCGGCCTGGGCCAGTTCGATCTCCTCGGCGATCGCATCGGGAAGCGTCGGCGCATCCTCCACCTTGCCCTGGAAGGTGCGGCTGTCCCCCTCCGGCCGGCTGACCCGGTTGGTGGTGAGGTCGAGGATGCCCTGGAACTCGCCACCCATGCCGACGGGCCAGCTCATCGGGCAGACGTCGAGCGCGAGGATATCGGCGATCTCGTCGAGCAGCTCGAAGGGCGGGCGCCCCTCGCGATCGACCTTGTTGACGAAGGTGATGATCGGGACCGAGCGCAGGCGGCAGACCTCGAACAGCTTCCTCGTCTGCGCCTCGATACCGCGGGCGGCGTCGATGACCATCACCGCCGAGTCGACCGCGGTCAGCGTGCGGTAGGTGTCCTCCGAGAAATCCTCGTGCCCCGGTGTGTCGAGCAGGTTGAAGGTCACGCCGTCCCGCTCGAACGTCATCACCGAGGAGGTGACGGAAATGCCGCGCTGCTGCTCGATCTTCATCCAGTCGGAACGGGCGCGGCGGTTGGCGCCGCGCGCCTTCACCTCGCCGGCGAGATGGATCGCGCCGCCGAAATAGAGCAGCTTTTCGGTGAGCGTCGTCTTGCCCGCGTCGGGGTGGGAGATGATCGCAAAGGTGCGGCGGGGGGAGGTCATGCGCGGGCTCGGATCGGCAAAAGGTTAAAAGTGGACACTACGTCCCCCCTGCCGTGTCCACTTCCGCGGGGCCTGCATGGGGCAGGGGCGGAAAGGGGGGAGGGCGTGCGTCCGTTCACTTGGTCGCCTGTTGCAGAAAACGGGCGTGTAGGACAGCGTTTGTTCCCGCTTGGGGGTGGGGCAGTACGTTTGTGCCGTCCAACGATGTAGTGACCTGCCCTGGCAAACTCGGTCGCGTGACGATTGCGCGGGCGCCATTTTTTCCACGTCCAACGGAGTGTATCGGAAAAATCCGATGCGGGGCGAACTGCGGTAAAGCTAAACCTGCTTTGAAGCCCTTCTGCCGGTATCGTGGCATGTCTTGTTAGAGGTTCCCAATCGAAAAATTGACGATCGTCGTT
Source organism: Sphingomonas sp. GM_Shp_2 (assembly GCF_026540875.1). NCBI lineage: Bacteria > Pseudomonadati > Pseudomonadota > Alphaproteobacteria > Sphingomonadales > Sphingomonadaceae > Sphingomonas > Sphingomonas sp. GM_Shp_2. The sequence goes on along the minus strand of NZ_JALNUQ010000006.1, from coordinate 84,153 downwards.
GTACACAATGACAACTTATATTTCGTCTCGTTCATGTTACATCTGCGGTTGCGAAAAAGGTGCGGAAGGGTAGCTTGATGGCGCGGTGTTGCCCAACTCTCCTGATTGCGATGTGCTTGGCCGGCTGCGGCACCGCACATACGGCGACAGAGAATCCGGTTGCCGATCGTTACTGGGGTCTTCGCGAGTTCCAGAACGTAAAAGTCGGACAGTCCGGCATCGAGTTGGCGACCGTGCGCTTCCGAACCGATGGCGGGATCGATGGCACGGCCATCTGCAACAGCGTCAGCACTGGCTTGGCATGGTCCCCGGCTGAGGTCGGTAAACGAGGCCGAATTGTAAATGCCGCCAATCGTGCGTTGGTTAAAACAGCCGTTGGCTGTGGGGATGCGGGCGCTAATAACGTCGCTGGCAATTTTTGGAAACAGATGGAAAGCTCGGAGCAGTGGGGGCTTCAGGGGCAGCAATTGCAGATCGTCTTTCGAGATGGGAGCACTGCGGAGTTGATATCGGTTCCAACACCGGCTTCCGAAGACAGGCCAGGCTGTGCCGAGAGTGATCGAAACAATTTGGATTGCCGAGGCTGACACTACGTGTCCTGCAATGAAATGATGTTGGATTGATCCCCCGTTCGCCTCGAATAGTTGTCGAGTAGGGGCAACGACGCGTATCGAGAAACACGGCGCCGCGTGGGGTGCCGTCTCGATACGAGCTCTCGATACGCTCCTGTGGAGCTACTCGATCTCTACTCGACACGAACGGATCAAGGTGAGGTCATCCTGCCCTGGAGTGTGCGCAGAACCCGATCGTTTCGAGAATGCGTTCACCGCTGCGACCGTCTGTGATTGTATCGACATACACCGCCAAGCGCCGCAAGATCGATCGACGCGCCTATCTTAGAAGGGGAGGCGCAGCTTAAGTCGATTCCGTTTACCTGCGGGCGCGATGCGATCACCCCAGCGTGATCGACATCGCGATCACCTTCTCCCCTCCCTCGGCCACCTCGAACACACCCGGCTTGTCCCTGAACTCGCCCGTAAAACCTTCCGGGTCGGCGATGCCATGCCAGGGTTCGATGCAGATGAAGGCGGCGCCGGGTTTGGTCCAGATGCCGAGTTTGTCGGTGTGGGGGAAGGCTATGTCGAGGTGGGGGCCGGAGCTTGCGCCGTAGGTGACTTGGCGGGAGTGGGCGGGGGACCAGACGAGGGCGTCGTCGGTGAAGAGGGCGTCGGCGAGGTGGAGGGTGCGGCCGTGGAGCGGGCTGGCGCGCTCCTCGGCGGCGATCAGGCCGTTCGGGGTGATCGCCTTCAGCTTGCCCGGTTCGTCGGCGGCGAAGACGATGCGGTGGTCGGCGCGGTCCCGCCCGTAAGGGAGCGGCCAGGCGAAGGCGGGGTGGAAGCCGAAGCTGGCGAGCATCGGACCTTCACCGCGGTTGATGATGCGCGCCTCGGTCACCAGCGTCGCGCCGTCGAGCCGGTGGGTGACCTCCAGCCGGAAAGCGTAAGGATAGACCGCGCGGGTTTCCGCCGAATCCTCCAGCGCGAACACCGCCTGCGCTTCGTCGTGCGAAACGAGCGTGAAGCGGCTGTGGCGGGCGAAGCCGTGCTTGGGGATGGCGTAGCGCCGGCCATCGATGCGGATGCCGTCCTGCGTCAGTCCGATGACGGGGAAGAGGAGGGGCGCGCGGCCGGTCCAGAAGGCGGGATCGGCGTTCGTCATCAACTCGCGGCCGTCCGCGTCGGTGAGCGAGGATAGTTCGGCACCGAGCGGGTTGATCGCAGCGGCAAGCGATCCGCTTTGGATCGTGATCCAGTCCTCAGCCACGTAGCTGTGCTCCCTGCTTGGCGGCGGCGGCGACGACCTTGTCGGCGATGGCCTTCAACTCGTCCTCGGTGAAGCTCTTCTGCGCGGGCTGAAGGACGATCTCGACCGCAATCGACTTGCTGCCTTCGGGAACGCCGGTGCCGACGAACAGGTCGAAGACGCGGGCGGCGACGATCGCGCTCTTGTCCGCGCCCCTGACCGCGCGGACCAGGCTGTCCGCCGCAAGCGTATCGGGCACGAGAAAGGCGAAGTCGCGGCGGACGGCCTGCAAGGCCGGCGGCGTGTAGGCGGGGCGCATGAAGCCGCCCCCATCCTTCGGCGCCCGCTTGGGCGGCAGCGCATCGAGATAGATCTCGACCGCGGCGACGGGGCCGTCGAGGTCGAACGCCTTGCACACCGAGGGGTGGACGATGCCGAATGCGGCAAGGACCGTCTTCGGCCCCAGGCGCAGCGTGGCGGACTGGCCGGGATGCCAGGCGCTTCCCTCGGCGCCGTCCGCAACGGGCATGACCTGCAGGTTATCGACCGGCGCGCCGGCTTGCGCGAGCAGGGCCAGCGCCTCCGCCTTGGCATCGAACGCGTCGAAGGCGGCCGCCTTGCCCCCCTGCCAGCCGCGTGCACGCTTGTCGCCGGCCAGAACCACGCCCAGCGTCGGGCGCTCGGCATCGGCGAGGTAGCGGCGGCCGATCTCGAACAGGCGGATGGTGGTGGCGCCGCGCTTCAGGTTGCGCTCGGTCGCGGCGAGCAGGCCGGGGAGGAGCGAGGGGCGCATGACCTTGAGGTCTTCGCTGATCGGATTGGCGAGGCGCCATGCGCCGCCGCCGAAGGGCGCGGCCTGCGTGTCCGCGATGAAGCTCCACGTTACCGCTTCGTCGAGGCCGCGGGCGGCGGCGGCGCGGCGGACGCGGCGTTCCAGCTTCTGCTGCGCGGTCGCGGTGGGGCGGTCGACGCCGGCGGCGCGGGGAAGGGCGACGGGGGCGACCTTGTCGATGCCCTCGATCCGGATCACTTCCTCGACCAGATCGGCGGGGCCGTCCACGTCGCGGCGCCAGCTGGGGGCGGTGACCTGCCAGTCGTCGGCGACGGTGAAGCCGAGCGATTCGAGGATCGCCCGCTGCCGGTCGGCGGGAACGGCGAGGCCGCCCAGCGTTTCGGCGAGCGCGGGATCATAGGCGTAGCTGCGCGCGTCGCGCGGGGGCTCGCCGGCACGCGTCACGCTGCTGGCGGTGCCGCCGCACAGGTCGAGGACCATGCGGGTGGCGATGGCAAGGCCGTCGTCGAGGAAGGCGGGGTCGACGCCGCGCTCGAACCGCTGGCGCGCGTCCGAGGTGAGTGCCAGCGCCTGGCCGGTGCGGGCGATATGGTCGGGGTCGAAGTACGCGCATTCGACGATGATGTCGGTGGTCGCGTCCGAAACGCCCGAATGCTCGCCGCCCATGATGCCGCCGATGTCGTGCACCGCGACGTCGTCGGCGATGACGGTCATCGTGTCGGTCAGCGTATAGGTCTTGCCGTTCAGCGCCTCGACGGTTTCGCCGTCGCGGGCCTTGCGGGCGACGAGGCCGCCTTGCAGCCTGGCGCGGTCGTAGACGTGCAAGGGGCGGCCGAGGTCGACCGTGATGTAGTTGGTGATGTCGACCAGTGCGGAGATCGGCTTCTGCCCGATGGCGGTCAGGCGGCGGTGCAGCCATTCGGGCGAGGCGCCGTTCACGACGCCGCTGACCCCTTGCGCATAGAAGGCGGGGCAGCCGGCAGTGTCCTGGGTGTGGACATCGGGGCCGGGGCCTTCGCCCGGGACCGGCGCGACATCCAGCGGTTTGAGCGTGCCGAGGCCGGCGGCGGCCAGGTCGCGCGCGATGCCGCGCACGCCCATGCAATCCTGACGATTGGGGGTGATCGACACGTCGATGACGGTGTCGGTCAGGCCGGCATAATCCGCGTACGATGTGCCGACGGGGGCGTCGGCCGGCAGCTCGATGATGCCGTCATGGCTTTCGCCGAGTTCGAGCTCGCGCAGCGAACACATCATGCCGTTCGATTCGACCCCGCGGATCGCCGCGACCTTGAGCGTCACGTCGAGGCCGGGGACATAGGCGCCGGGCGCGCCGAACACGCCGACGAGGCCCGCGCGGGCATTGGGGGCGCCGCACACGACCTGGAGCGGGCCATCGCCGGCATCGACCGACAGGACCTGCAGCTTGTCCGCCTGCGGATGGCGCTCGGCAGAGAGGACCCTGGCGACGCGGAAGGGCGCCAGCGCCTCGCCGGGATTGTGGACGCCTTCCACCTCCAGCCCGATGCGGGTCAGGCCGTCGACGATCTGGTCGAGGGTGGCGGCGGTGTCGAGATGGTCCTTGAGCCAGGACAGCGTGAACTTCATGCGCCGACCCCTCCGGACAGCGTGGGAACGTCGAGAGCGGCGAAGCCGTAATGCTTCAGCCAGCGGATATCGCCGTCGAAAAAGGCGCGCAGATCGTCCATGCCGTATTTCAGCATGGCGAGCCGGTCGATGCCGCAGCCAAAGGCAAAGCCCTGCCACTCGTTCGGGTCGAGCCCGCAGGCGGCGATGACCTTGGGATGGACCATGCCGGAGCCCAGCACCTCCATCCAGCCTTCGGCGCCGCCGATCACGCGCTTGCCCTTCACCATCGAGAATCCGACATCGACCTCCGCCGAGGGTTCGGTGAAGGGGAAATAGCTGGGGCGCAGGCGCAGGACGATGTCGTCACGCTCGAAGAACGCCTTGAGAAAGGTTTCCAGCGTCCATTTCAAATGGCCGAGCGTGATGCCCTTGTCGATGACGAGCCCTTCGACCTGATGGAACATCGGGGTGTGGGTGGCGTCCGAATCGGAACGGTAGGTGCGGCCGGGCGCGATGATGCGGATCGGGGGCTTCTGCTCCAGCATCGTGCGGATCTGTACGGGGCTGGTGTGCGTGCGCAGGAGCATCCGCGTCGCGCGGCCCGCGGCGTCGGCAAAGCCGCCGCCGCGGGCCGCGCTCGGTTCCTCGCAGTAGAATGTGTCGTGCATCGCGCGCGCAGGGTGCGATTCCGGGATGTTGAGCGCGGTGAAATTGTGCCAGTCGTCCTCAATCTCCGGCCCGGTGGCGACCGCGAAGCCGAGATCGGCGAAGATTTCGGCGAGTTCGTCCATCACCTGGGAAACCGGATGGACGGTGCCGGGGGCGACGGCATCGACGGGCAGCGTCATGTCGAGCGTTTCGGCCGCGAGCCTGGCGTCGAGCGCGGCCTTTTCCAGTGCCGCCTTGCGGGTGGCGATCGCCGCGGTGACGGATTCGCGCAAGCCGTGGATTGCGGGGCCCTGGAGCTGGCGCTCCTCGGGGGTCATCTTGCCGAGGGTCTTCAGCAGGCCGGTGATGCGGCCCTGCTTGCCGAGGGCGTCGACGCGTACCGTGTCGAGCGCGTCGAGCGCAGTGGCGGCTTCGATCGCGACGAGCAGGTGGGCTCGAAGCTGGTCCAGTTCATGTGTGTCGGTCACCATGCGCAGGAGCCCTAGCGGCGGAGGGGCGAAAGCGAAAGAGTGGGATACCCTCTCCCCCTCGGGGAGAGGGAGGGGCCCGTCGCGAAGCGAGGGGAGGGTGAGGGGATGCCAAGCAGCGCAGCACTGCTGGTCTGCCCCTCACCCTCCCCACGGCTGCGCCGCGGGTCCCTTCCAGCATTAGGTCGTCCATGCCCCCGGCATGGACTAAACAGCGCGGCGTGCTGTTTACCTGATGCTCCCCGGTGGGGAGAGGGCGGAGAAGAAGAAAGGGCGCCGGTGTTGCCACCGACGCCCTGTTCTCAAATCGCTTGAGGGCTGCCACGCCGTCGGACGTGGTCGGCTGCGCCGACCCCGCCGCCCGCCGTGGCGAGTCCTAAGCCTGGCGAGCCAGGCTTAGGCCGCCCGCTCCTGCGGAAGCGCCGCCTTGGCCTGCGCGATGATCGCGGAGAAGGCTGCGCTCTCGTGCATGGCGATGTCGGCCAGGACCTTGCGGTCCAGGTCGATGCCCGCCAGCTTCAGGCCGTGCATGAACTGCGAATAGTTCAGGCCTTCGGCGCGGACGCCGGCGTTGATGCGCTGGATCCACAGACCACGGAAGGTCCGCTTCTTAACCTTGCGGTCGCGATACGCATACTGGCCAGCCTTCTCGACGGCCTGACGGGCGATGCGGATGGTGTTCTTGCGGCGACCATAATAGCCCTTGGCTGCACCGAGAATCCGCTTGTGCTTGGCCCGGGTGGTTACACCGCGCTTGACGCGTGCCATATCCTAAATCCTTCCCTTGTCGCTCAGTTCAGGCCGTAAGGCGCCCAGGCCTTCACGGTCTTGGTGTCGGCGTCGGAGAGGACCGAGGTGCCGCGGTTCTGGCGGATGTACTTGCCGTTGTGGCTGATGAGGCGGTGGCGCTTGCCGGCGACGCCGTGCTTCAGCTTGCCGGTGGCGGTGAGCTTGAAGCGCTTCTTGACGCCACTCTTGGTCTTGAGCTTGGGCATTTTGGTCCTTTCGGTTTGACCCCATGCGAATAACAGCCGCGGCAGCCCATACTGGCCGGGCCATCGTTCCACGCGCAGGATCGAGGAAGCGGGGCCCTTAACGCGGGACCATGCGCTTTGCAACCGATGCGGAACCGTAACGGGCGTCGGGCGCTTGGCACAGGCATGGAAACGGCCACACCGACGGCGGGCACGCCGGAGACATCCCGGCGCAGGCGCATCCTGTTGCGCGTGGGGGCGGGCATCCTGATCGCGATCCTTGCGGTGTGGCTGGTGCTGTTCGTCACCAAGGGGCGGTTCCTGAAGCGGCCGTTCGAATCGATCGTCGGCGGGCTGACCAACCGGACGGTGCGCGTCGGCGGCGACTTCCAGCTTTATTTCGCGCCGTTGCGCATCAAGCTCTATGCCGAGCGGCTGGCGATCTCCAATCCGGCCTGGGCGAGCCGGCCGAACCTGTTCACCGCCGACCGGATCGACACGCGCATCGCGCCCCTCTCGCTGATCTTCGGGAAGCGGCGGCTATACTGGCTGGACCTGCAGAACGGCGCGGTCGACCTGGAATGGAAGCCGGACCATTCGACCAACAGCTGGACGTTCAGCGAGAAGAAGGGCGGCAAGCCGCTGGACTTCCCGCGCATCGACGTGGCGAGCGTGCGCGGCACCAGCGTGCGCTATGTCGACCCGCGCATGCGGCTGCTCGCCGACCTGGGGATAGAGGATATCCGGTCCGAGGATGCGCGCATCGGCAAGGCGGTGGGGGTAAAGGGCAAAGGGCTGATCCGCGGCACGCCGTTCACCGTGACCGCGCGGCTGTTGTCGCCCGATGCCACCGTCAACCGCGGCAAGAACGAGCTGGTCGCGCGGATGCGCGCGGCGGGCAATGTGGTCGATGTCGCAGGGACGCTGCCGTCGATCGCGGATATCGAGAATGTGCCGCTACGCACGAGCGCGCGCGGGCGTGACCTGTCGACGCTCCTGGCGATCATCGACGTGGCGATCCCGCAAACGCGCGCCTACCAGTTGCGCAGCCGGCTGGTGAAGGACGGCGAGGTGTACCGCTTCACCCAGATGACGGGCAAGGCGGGCGATACCGATCTGGCGGGCACGCTGACCATCACCAATGGCACGCGGCTGCACCTCGATTCGACGCTGGCGACCCGGACGCTGGACATCATCGATGCCGCGCCCTTCATCGGCTACAATCCCGATATCGTCGCCGACAAGGGCGCCATTGCAGCGGCGGCCGCGACGGGCGCGGGGGGACAGCGGCTGTTACCAGATGCGCGCTTCCCCATCGATACGATGCAGCGGTTCGATGCGGACCTGAAATGGACGATCGGGCGGGTGCGGTCGCGCAACCTGCCGATCAGCGATGTCGACCTGACGCTGGACCTGGAGCGGGGCAAGCTGGTGCTGTCGCCGCTGACCTTTGCGATGGCGCGCGGCAATGTGGCGTCGGACGTGACGTTCGACACCCGGCCGCGGCCGAGCGCGGTGCACTACGACATTCGGCTGGCGCCGACGCCGCTGGGGCGGTTGCTGGCGGGCTGGGGCGTGGCTGAGGCGGGCACGTCGGGCGTGGTGAAGGGGCGCGTCGACCTGAACGGGCGGGGCGACACGATCCACGATTCGCTGGCCAGTGCGAACGGGCGGATCGCCTTCATCCTGCCGGCGGGTACGCTGTGGACGCGCAACGCCGAGCTGGCCGAGCTGGATCTGGGCACCTTCGTCCAGAAGATGTTCGAGCAGCGGCTGAAGGAGCCGGTGCGGATCAATTGCGGGTTGATCGGCTTCACCGTCCGGCGCGGGATCGCCGCGGCCGACCCGGTGCTGATCGACACCAGCAAGAACGTGATCGTGGCGCGCGGCGGCTTCAGCTTCCGCAACGAAGCGATCGACCTGGCGTTTCGTGCGGACAGCAAGCGGGTCAGCCTGTTCTCCGGCCAGTCGCCGGTCGGGCTGACCGGCAGCTTCGCGGCGCCGGGGATCAATCCGATCAGCGGCGACCTGCTGGCGCGCGCGGGCGCGGGACTGGGGCTGGCGGTGGTGGCGACGCCGCTGGCGGGCGTGCTGGCCTTTGTCGATGTGGGCGATGCCAAGGCGGCGGCATGCGGCCCGGTGCTGGCAGGCGCGCGGGCCAGTGCGCAGAAGACCAAGGATGGCGAGCAGCGCGAGGATGTCGGCAAGGGCACGACCGCCAAGAGCAAGGACGGCAAGCAGAGCGAGCCGGAACGCAAGGCGCAGCGCAAGAAGTTCCTGGGTATTTTCTAGGGCCGGGGGCGCCTTAATGCTCGTGAACGCCGTGCAGCGCTTCCAGCACGTCGTCGGTGCGGGCGGGGTCGCCGATCGCGAGGACATGGCCGGGGCTGGCGGCGGTGAGGGGGTCGCCGTTCCAGTCGCACATGCGGCCGCCGGCGCCCTCCACGATCGGCACGAGTGCAGCGAAATCGTAGAGTTGCAGGCCCGATTCGGCGACGATGTCGAGGTGCCCCGAGGCGAGCAGGCCGTAATTATAGCAATCGCCGCCATAGACCGGGCCCTGGCGGGGGTTGCCGCCGCTGATCGCGGCGACGAGCGCCATATAGTGCGGCACGTCGCCCTCCGCGAAGAGGTGCGGGCTGGTGGTGGCGATGATCGCGCCGTCCAGTTGCGGGCAGGCGCGGGTGCGGGCGGGCTGGCCGTTGAAGGTGGTCGGGCGGCCGGCGACGCCCAGCCAGCGCTCGCCCGCGATCGGCTGGTCGATGATGCCGAGGATCGGCCAGCCATCCTCGACCAAGGCGATCAGCGTGCCGAAGATCGGGCGGCCGACGGTGAAGCTGCGCGTGCCGTCGATCGGGTCCAGCACCCATTGCCGCCCGGTGACGCCCTCCTTGGTGCCATATTCCTCGCCGACCACGCCGTCGCCGGAGCGTTCGGCATCGAGCAGGCGGCGCATCGCGGCCTCCGCCTCGCGGTCGGCACGGGTGACGGGGGAGCGGTCGTCCTTGATTTCCAATCCGATATCGGCGCGGCGGAACCAGGGGCGAATCGCGGCACCGGCGGCATCGGCGAGGTGCATCGCGAGCGCGATATCGGAAGAATGTACAGCCATGTCCGCGACCTAGGAGAATGGTCGGAAAACGGCAATGGACGGGTGCGTGGTTAACGCCTAGCGACAGGGCAACGACCCTGGAGACCTGACCCATGCGCCTGCCCCTGATCGCCGCCATGATGGCCGCCGGCATCCTTGCCGCACCGGCCGGTGCCAGCCTGAAGACCGGTGCCAAGGCACCCGATTTCACCACCCGTGGCGCGGTGGCGGGCAAGCCGTTCCAGGTGCATCTGGCGCAGCAGCTGAAGAAGGGGCCGGTGGTGCTGTATTTCTTCCCGGCCGCCTTCACCAGCGGCTGCAATGCGGAAGCGCGCGCCTTTGCCGACAAGATCGGGGAATTCCGCGCCGCGGGTGCGCAGGTGATCGGCATGTCGGCGGACCCGGTGGAACGGCTGGTGCCCTTCTCGGCCTCCGAATGCGCGGGCAAGTTCCCGGTGGCGAGCGCCGGGCCGGCGGTGGTCAAGGGCTATGACGTGGCGCTGGGCCGCGAAGTGCAGGGCCGCAGCGTGACGACGCGGACCAGCTACGTCATCGGGCGCGACGGCCGAATCGCCTTTGTCCATGACGACATGAACCCGGCCGAGCATGTCGCCACGACGCTGGCGGCGGTGCGCGCGCTGCCACGCTGATCCGGCGCGCACCGCGACCGATCCGAAATGACTATGTTGGTCACCCATTCTCAACCGTTCTGTTCTAGGCCGTATCGACCTGTGGGAGGGTTGAATGTTTCGTGCCAAGCGGTCTGACATGATCGAAAAGGAAGACCTGTTCGATCGAATCGGCCAGTTTCTGGCGGATCACCGGTTGAGTCCGGACCCGGCGCATTACAGTTTCGTCCATGCCCTGATGACGGACCCCGACGGGCCGACGGCGCGTGCGGTGGCGTCGTTGACCGATGGTGGCGTGCGGCTGGCGCATGACGACGTGATCCGGCTGGGCGGCGCGGTGGTGAACGGCCCGCCCGTGCAGAGCGCACCGGCCCCGGTACGGACCTTCGAACCCTCACCCGAGGCGCGGTCGGATGCGCTGGTGGCGGCGACGCAGAGCCAGGTGGAGGGGTTTGCGGAAACGGTGCGGGTGATGCACGCGGTGACGCAGGGCTTCGGGCGCGATCTGGAAGAGAGTGCGGCGGCGATCACGCGCCAGCCGACGGTTGCCGGGCTGGACCAGATCGCGTCGCTGACCGGCGGGATGATCGCGCGGATTCGCGATACCGAGGTGCGGCTGGCCCAAGCGACGGCGGAGGCCGATGCGCTGCGCGCCAAGCTGGCCGAGGCGCGTGAGACGGCGCGGCGCGATCCGCTGACCGGTCTGGCGAATCGGCTGGCGTTCGAGGAAGCGTTCGCCGCGTGCCGCAAGGTGGAGGAACCCTGTTGCATCGCGGTGTGCGACGTCGACCGGTTCAAGCTGATCAACGACCGCCATGGTCATCATGTCGGCGACCGGGTGTTGAGCGTGATCGGGCAGATGCTGGCCAAGGCGTGCGAAGGGCATCTGGTCAGCCGCCATGGCGGCGAGGAGTTCGCGATCCTGCTCGGCGGCGTGTCGCTCACCGACGCGGCGGCCCTGCTCGATTCGGCGCGTGCCGACGTGGCGGCGCGGCGCTTTCGGGTGCGGGACACGGAGGAAGGCATCGGACAGGTCACCTTCTCCGCCGGGGTCACCGCGATTCGCGCGGACGACAGCCACGAAGGGGCGTTCGTCCGCGCCGACCAGCTTCTCTACACCGCCAAAAGCCAGGGTCGCGACCAGGTCTGCGCGGCCTGACGCACACGCCTGATATTTCCGCTGATCCTTGGCGGGAAATGCCGATGGCCGTTGGCGGATTATGCCAATAGCGACAGGCAGGTTTTAAAAAATCGGCTAAAATCCGCGGGTTTCGGCATTTGGCACGGGTTCTGCAAAGCCTTGGGTATCGATCGTCGGATGGTCCTTCGATCGGCAAACCCAAGGACAAGACCCATGTTTCAGCTCTCCACGCTTCGCCACCAGCTCGCCTCGGTCGCCGGTGCGCTCGTGTTCGCCGCCATCGCGATCAGCGCCGCCGTTCCCGTCGTTCCGATCGCCTGATCCGGCCGGCCAAAGGAACCATCGTGATGACCATCACCCGCAGCCTGCTGATCGGCTTTGCCGCGTTCAGCACCACCGTCCTCCTGATCGCCGGACAGACCCAGCTGATGATCGGCTGAGCCCTGTCCGCCGGACGGGACGATCAGCCCGGCGCCACCGCGCCAACCGGACCCACCGGTGCTTCCTCCTGGCGCGAATAGGTGCCGACGAGGACCCCGGCCGCCAGCACATGGCCGGCCATCGCATCCAGTATCGCACCGCGCCCGGGCGTATCGCCGGGATCCGCCACATCGTCGCCGAGCGCGAACAGTTGGAAGACATAGCGGTGCTCGCCATGCCCCGACGGCGGATCGGGCGGCAGCCACCCCTCCCGCAGATAGGAATTGCGCCCGACATCGCCGCCATCGGTCGTGCCCGCGGCATCGGCGACGATCGCGCCCTCCTCCAGATGACCGGCACCGGGCGGCAGCGCCCAGACGATGGCATGGACCAACGGCTGCGGCGTCGGCGCGTCCGCATCCTCGACGATCAGGGCCAGCTGGGCGGTGCCCGCCGGCGGATCGCCCCAGACGAGCGGCGGCGACACGCCTTCGCCATCCGCGGTGAAGCGTGGCGGCAGGCGCCCCCCATCGGCAAAGGCGGGGCTGGTGAGCGACAGCGTGTCGAAACCGCGACCCAGGTCGGGCCGGGCGATCATCAATCCGTCGGCTCCGGCGCGGACGGTGCCGAGAGCCTTGCCGAGCCAGGCGGGGAGATGTTCGAGCATGGCCTTGTCTCCTGTTAGCGGGTCACGTCGGCGCGCCAGATGCTGACGAGGTCGATCGCACCGCGACATTCGGTCATCGATTTGGCCTCGACCAGACGGAAGCGCGTGCCGTCCCAGGCGAAGCGCTGAAGGCTGCCGCAATCGCCGAGGCCGCGGCCCTTGGCCCAGCTGGTCAGCCGCCCGGTGTCGGCCGACCAGTCGGCGTTGACCAGCGTGGCGGGTGTGCCGGCGGGCTTGGGCTCGCCGAAATCCATGGCGATGTCGAACGGCGCCGGAGCCAGCTTGCCGTCGCGGAGCAGCAGCGGCCTGGTCATGAAGTTGTAGGCGCCCGAGCCGCAGGACAGCAGGATAAGCGTGGTGCGCGCGTCGAGGCGATAGCCGTCCTGGCTGACCGGGCCGAACTCGTCCGCGGGGCATTCCAGTTGGCGGCGCATGTCGGCGATGGCGGCGGCGGTGGGCGTTTCGGCAGGGGCGCCGGCAAGGTTCGCGGCGCGGACGACGGGCAGGGCGGGGGCGGCGGGCACGGTGTCGGCCGATCGATCGCCCCTGGCGACGAGCGCGGTGACGGTGCCGACGCGGCCCTGTCGATCGTCGGCATAGCGCATCGCGGCGGACAGGCCGGACAGCGACAGGGCCACCGGCTCCCCGACGCGGATGCTGGCGACGCGGCCGGCAATCATCGCATCGACGAGACGACGTGCGGTGTCCCCGGTCAGGAGCAGGCGCGACTCGCCATCGGGTCGGCCCTGCGCCACCACCTTGCCGTCGACCTGGACCGCGGCGGTATCCACCTGGCCATCGGCCTTGCGCAGCAGCACGGAGACGGCGCCGTCGGGGCCGCCCTCGCGCCGCACGATCAGCCCGGTGCCGAGCACGCCGTTCTCCCCCGCGGCGAGCGATGCCGCCTCGCACAGGCCGCCATTGTCGCAGGCGATCGCCCAGTCCCGGAAGACGCGGATATCGGCCAGCTTCGGGGTGACGCCGGAGTCGGCGGCGGCGGCCGGGGTGGCGGCGGCGGGTGTCGGGGTGGTGGCCGGCGTCGCGGTGGGATCGGGCGAAGGCGCAGCGGGTGGCGCCTGGTTGCAGGCGGTGAGCACGAGCGCGAAGGCCAGGGCGGACGGGATCGGGTGCATGGTCCTTCAACCCGCCGCTGGTCGCTGCGTTCCGAACCCGGTAGGGCGGGCGCAACGACGACCAAGGAGAGTGTGGACATGCAGGCAGTGGGCGTGATCGGGGCAGGACAGATGGGCGCAGGGATCGCGCAGGTGTCCGCAGGCGCGGGCTTTCGCGTGCTGCTGGCCGATACCGATCTGGCACGGGCGGAAAAGGGCAAGGCGGGCATCGCCAAACAGCTCGACCGGCAGGTCGCCAAGGAGAAGATGACGCGCGCCGATGCCGATGCGCTGCTCGGCCGGATCGAGCCGGTGGGCGACGTGTCCGGAATGGGCGACTGCGATCTGGTGATCGAGGCGGCCACCGAGCGCGAGGCGATCAAGCGCGCGATCTTCGAGGATGTCGGCCGCGTGCTGCGCGCCGATGCGGTGCTGGCGTCGAACACCTCGTCCATTCCGATCACGCGGCTGGCACAGGCATCGCCCGATCCGGCGCGCTTCGTCGGGGTGCATTTCTTCAACCCCGTGCCGGTGATGGGCCTGATCGAGCTGATCCGCGGGCTGGCCACGTCGGACGAGACGGTGGCGACGGTGGAGGCCTATGCACAGAAGCTGGGCAAGCGGGTGGTGCGCGCGAACGACGCGCCGGGCTTCATCGTCAACCGCGTGCTGATGCCGATGCTGAACGAGGCGTGCTTCGCGCTCGGTGAAGGCGTGGCGACGATCCCGGATATCGACGCGGCGTGCCAGTTGGGGCTGAACCACCCGATGGGGCCGCTGACGCTGGCCGATTTCATCGGGCTGGATACCTGTCTGGAGATCACCCGCGTGCTGTTCGAAGGGACGGGCGACCCCAAGTTCCGCCCGGCGCCGCTGCTGGTGAAATATGTCGAGGCGGGCTGGTATGGCCGCAAGACGGGTCGCGGCTTCTACGACTATTCGGGTGACGAGCCGGTGCCGACGCGGTGAGCGGATTCGCGGTGCAGCCGGGCGACGCGCTGGTGGTGATCGACCCGCAGGTCGATTTCTGTCCGGGCGGCGCGCTGGCGGTGACGGACGGCGATGCGGTGATGGCGCCGATCGCCGCGCTGTCGGCCGCGTTCGCCACCGTGGTGGTGACGCAGGACTGGCATCCGGCGGGGCACTCCTCCTTTGCGAGCAGCCATGCGGGGGCGGCGCCCTTTTCCACCATGACGATGGCTTACGGCGAGCAGGTATTGTGGCCGGATCACTGTATCCGGGGGGCGGCCGGTGCCGGGTTCCACCCCGCGGTGATGCCGGCGGTCGACCGGGCGCGGCTGATCTTACGCAAAGGCATCAACACGGCGGTCGACAGCTATTCGGCGTTTTTCGAGAACGACAAGGTGACGCGAACCGGACTGGCGGGGGCGCTGCGCGATCTGGGCGTGCGGCGCTGCGTGTTCGTCGGGCTGGCCTATGACTTCTGCGTGGCGTGGTCGGCGCTGGACGCGGTGCGCGAGGGGTTCGGCGCGGTGGTGCTGAAGGACCATGCGCGGGCGATCGGCATGCCGGTTTCCGATGGTCGCACGACGGTGGACGTGGCGGAAGCGGAGTTCGCGGCGGCGGGGGTGGTGTTGGGGTGAGGGGGCCGCCCTCACCCTTCCGGCGCTGACGCGCCTCCCTCCCTCTCCCGGTGGGAGAGGGATCAGGCACTGAACCGGCGCGTCAGCCTTATACGATCAGCAGTCCCGCCAATGCCGCGGACATCAGGTTCGCCAGGCTGCCGGCGACAAGCGCGCGGATGCCGAGGCGGGCGATGGTCGGGCGCTGGTTGGGGGCGAGGCTGCCCGTCACCGCCATCTGGATCGCGATGGAGGAGAAGTTGGCGAAGCCGCACAGCGCGAAGGTGACGACCGCGACGGTGCGCGGCGAAAGCTGCGCGGCCTGCTTGCCGAGATCGATATAGGCGACGAACTCGTTCAGCACAATCTTCTCGCCGAACAGGCCGCCGGCGATCGCCGCCTCGTTCCACGGCACGTTGAGCAGGAACATGATCGGCTGGAACACATAGCCGAGCAGCGCCTGGAAGCTGAGCCCCGGCAGGCCGAACCAGCCGCCGATGCCGCCGAGCAGGCCGTTTGCCAGCGCGACCAGCGCGACAAAGGCGAGCACCATCGCGCCGACCGCGACCGCCAGCTTCACGCCGGTCTGTGCGCCCTGCGCTGCGGCCATGATGATGTTGGCGGGGCGTTCCTCGTCATGCGTCGCCTCGGCCAGCGCGATCTGCTCGTCCTCCAGATTGTCGCCGAGCGGCAACTGTCCGGCGGGCGGCTCCATCCGGTCGGGCATGATGATCTTGGCCATCAGGATGCCGCCGGGCGCCGCCATGAACGAGGCGGCAAGCAGATATTCGATCGAGATGCCCATCGAGGCATAGGCGGCCAGGATGGTGCCGGCGACGCCCGCCATGCCGCTGGTCATCACCGTGAAAAGCTGCGCCGGAGTCAGGCCGGCGAGATAGGGGCGGATGACGAGCGGCGATTCGGACTGGCCGACGAAGACGTTGGCCGCCGCGCACAGCGACTCGACCTTGGAGACGCCGATCACGCGCTCGATCGCACCACCCAGCCAGCGCACGACGAACTGCATGATGCCGAGATAATAGAGGATCGAGACGAGGGCTGCGAAGAAGATGATCACCGGCAATGCCTGGATCGCGAAGTTGCGGCCGAGCGGATCGGTGGCGAGCGCGCCGAACAGGAAGTTGGTGCCGGCATTCGCATAGCCGAGCAGATCCGCGACGCCGCCCGACAGGAATTGCAGGATGCGCTTGCCCCACGGCACATAGAGGACGAGGACGGCGATGCCGGCCTGGAGCGCGAAGGCGGCCCCCACGACGCGCGGGCGGATCGCCCGGCGATCGGCGGACAGCGCGACGGCGATCGCCAGAATAACGACAATACCGGCCAAGCCGATGGCGATACGATTCATGCTGTTCCCGGCGTGACTTAGGATCAAGGCGACGCGGCCCCCCGGCTGCGCGGCACCATAGCATAGGGGCACCGGCGCAAGGCGGCTAGAGGCTGATTGTCCGACAGGCGGGACCGGATGCCGCCATCCCGAATTGACCTTCGCGCGCGACGCGTTAGCAGGGGACATGGACCGACCCATCGCGCTGTCGCGCTCGCTGTTCGCGCTTTCGATCTTTTACGGCGGCATGGTCTGCATTGCCGGCGTGCTGGGCAACAAGCAGGTGTCCCTGGGGCCGCTGGCGGTGGAGGCGGGCATCTTCGCCTTCCTGCTGCTCGTCGTCACCTCCAGCGCGGTGGCCGAGCTGCATGGCCGCGCGACCGCGAACCGGCTGGTGCAGGTGGGCTTCGTGCCGCTGCTCGTCTCGCTGTTCCTGTCCTGGGTGGTGTGGATCCTGCCGCCCTCGCCCGAAATGGTGCCGGCCAATCGCGACGCGATCCAGCTGATCCTGGGGACGACGTGGCGCATCTGGCTGGGCGGGATCGTCGCCTATGGCATTTCGCAAACGCTGAACGTGACGATCTTTGCCGCGCTGAAAGGTGCGGAGGGGAGCAAGCTGTTGTGGCTGCGCGCCGCGGTCGCCAGCATGCTGAGCCAGGTGGTCGACACGCTGCTGTTCGTCACCATCGCATTCTACGGCGAATTTCCGATCGGGCCGCTGATCGTGGGCCAGATGATCGCCAAGGTCGCGCTGTCCGCGCTGATCGTGCCGCCGCTGATCTATGTGTTCGTCGGACTGGGCCGGCGGCTGGATCGCGCCTGAGCCTTTCGCTAAGGGGCGCGGCATGACCGATCATACGCCCGACGCCGCCCTGCTCGCCAAGGCCGAGACGCTGACCGAGGCGCTGCCCTATCTGCAGCGCTATGCGGGCAAGACGTTCGTGGTGAAATATGGCGGCCATGCGATGGGCGACCCCGAGCGCCAGCGCGACTTCGCCGAAGACGTCGTGTTGTTGAAGGCGGTGGGGATCAATCCAGTCGTCGTGCATGGCGGCGGACCGCAGATCGGCGCGATGCTGAAGCGGCTGGGCGTCGAGTCGCAGTTCGTCAACGGCCTGCGCGTGACCGACAAGGAAACCGCGCACATCGCCGAGATGGTGCTGGCCGGATCGATCAACAAGGAAATCGTCAGCTGGATCGCGGCGGCCGGCGGCCGTGCGGTCGGCATCTCGGGCAAGGACGCCAGTCTGGTCACCGCGGAAAAGGTGCGGGGGCGCGAGGCCGATCCGCAACAGGGGATCGAGCGGCATGTCGACCTCGGTTTCGTCGGCGAGCCGGTATCGGTCGACCCGCGGCTGATCCACAGCCTGTCGGCGGACGGCATCATCCCCGTGATCGCGCCGATCGCGATCGGCACCGATGGCCATACCTACAACATCAATGCCGACACCATGGCGGGTGCGATCGCCGCGCGACTGGGCGCATCGCGCTTCTTCCTGCTGACCGACGTGGCGGGCGTGCTGGACAAGCAGGGCGAGCTGATGACCGACCTGAACCCGCAAGCGATCGCCGCGCTGCGCGCCGACGGCACGATTTCCGGGGGCATGATCCCCAAACTGGAGACCTGCGTATCTGCGGTCGAGGCGGGCGTGGATGCCGCGGTGATCCTGGACGGACGCGTGCCGCACGGGATGCTGCTGGAGATCTTTACCCGGCGCGGCGCGGGAACGCTGGTCCGGCGCTGAGAGTCCGTTTAGAAATGCGCTGTGGGCGCATTTCGCGGTGCCAGCCCGCTCCCCCACCCGACCTCCCACAGAGTATCCTTGATGGGAGGTCGGGTGGGGAGCGGACTGGCACCGCCCGAAATTGGCTCTTTCGCCAATTTCCAAAAAGCCTTTGAGGCGCCGGCACCACGGCCCGAAATATACCGCAGGCGTTGCCGGGCCAGCGCATGGGGCCTAGATAAACGGGCATCATCCAAACGGAGCGCGTGCGTTGATCTACATCCTCCAGATTCTCCAGATTCTGCTCAACGTCGCGTGGTGGATCATCATCGTGCAGGCGATCCTGTCGTGGCTGATCGCGTTCAACGTCATCAACACGTCGAACGACATGGTGCGGACGATCTGGTACGCGCTCCAGCGGATGACCGATCCGCTGTACCGGCCGGTACGGCGCATCCTGCCCGATTTCGGGGCGCTGGACCTGTCGCCCATGGTCGTGCTGCTGGCGATCATCATCCTGGACCGGCTGGTGGGCACGGCGATCATGCAGCAAAGCTACGGCGTCGTCGTCGGCTGATCCGCGGCCGTGCCGGCATGGACCCCACGGGAGGGCGGGTTGCAGATCGCCGTCCGGGTGACGCCGCGCGCCGGGCGCGACATGCTTGCATCCGGGACGGCCGACCATCTGGCCGCACGGCTGGCGGCGGCACCGGTCGATGGTGCGGCCAATGCAGCATTGATCGCGCTGGTCGCCAAGACCTTTGGCCTGCGGCGAGGGGCGGTGCGGCTGGTCGCGGGTGAGACGGCGCGGTTGAAGCGCCTGCATCTGGACGGGGACGCGGAGACGCTGGCGCGCACCGCCGCCGCGCTTTATGGCACTGGGGCATGAGCGCTACGATCATCGACGGCAAAGCCTATGCCGCGGGCCTGCGAGCCCGCATCGCCACCCAGGTCGAACCCTTCAAGGCGGCGGCCGGCCGCGCCCCCGGACTGGCGGTGGTGCTGGTCGGTGAGGATGCGGCCTCCAGCGTCTATGTCCGGTCCAAGGGCCGCGCGACGCGCGAAGCGGGGATGGAAAGCTTCGAGCATCGCCTGTCCGCCGATATCGACCAGGCGACGCTGATGGCCCTGGTCGCCGCGCTGAACGCCGATCCGGCGGTGGACGGCATCCTGGTGCAACTGCCGCTGCCTGCGCATCTCGATGCACAGGCGGTGATCCAGGCGATCGATCCGGACAAGGACGTCGACGGTTTCCACCCGGTCAATGCCGGGCGGCTGGCGACGGGCCTGCCGGGCTTCGTGCCGTGCACGCCGCTGGGCTGCCTGATGCTGCTGCGCGACGTGCATGGCACGCTGGCCGGGCTGGATGCGGTGGTGGTCGGCCGGTCCAACATCGTCGGCAAGCCGATGGCGCAACTGTTGCTGCAGGAAAGCTGCACCGTCACGATCGCGCACAGCCGCACCCGCGACCTGCCCGCCAAGGTGCGCGCGGCCGATATCGTCGTGGCGGCGGTGGGCATCCCGAAGCTGATCGAGGGTGGCTGGATCAAGCCGGGTGCAACGGTGATCGACGTCGGCATCAACCGTACCGAGACCGGGCTGGTCGGCGACGTGGATTTCGAGGGTGCGCGCGCCGTTGCCGGTGCGATCACGCCGGTGCCGGGCGGCGTCGGCCCGATGACCATCGCGGTGCTGCTGCGCAACACGCTGGTGTCCGCCGGGCGTCGGATGGGCGTGTCGATCGACGAAACCCTGCTGTGAACGGGCTGGTCGAACTCTATTTCTCGTCGCTCGTCACCTTTTTCGTGGTGATCGACCCGCCGGGCTGTGCGCCGATCTATGCCGGGCTGTCGGCCGGCGCGACGGCGACGCATCGCCGCGCGATGGCGGTGCGCGCGGTGGCGGTGGCGGCGGCGATCCTGTTCGTCTTTGCGCTGTTCGGCGAGGCGCTGCTCCACGGTCTGGGCATCGGCCTGCCCTCGTTCCGCATCGCGGGCGGGGTCATGCTGTTCCTGATCGCGCTGGAGATGGTGTTCGAGAAGCGCACGCAACGGCGCGAGGACCGGGCGGCAAAGGTGGCGGACGATCCGGAGGTCGAGGACGTGTCGATCTTCCCCATGGCGATGCCGATGATCGCGGGGCCGGGATCGATCGCGTCGGTGATGCTGCTGATGAGCCGGAACAGCGGGATCGAGCGGTCGCTGGTGGTGCTGGGGGCGATGGTGTCGATCCTGGTGCTGACGCTGATCGCGCTGCTGATGGCCGGGCCGCTGATGCGGCTGATGGGCGCCAAGATCGAGGCGGTGATCACCCGGTTGCTCGGCGTGCTGCTCGCCGCGCTGGCGGTGCAGTTCGTGATCGACGGGGTGACGGCCAGCCTGCGCTGAACGGGCGATCCCCCGCGCGCGCGAGTCTTTATATAGGGGCGACGCGCAAAACCCCGGTGGCTGCACGCCACCGGGGTTCCCTTGCGACCCGTGCTGGAACAGCGTCGGTCGGCCCCGGCACCCGAGTGGGGGCGCGGCGCCGGGGCTTCGGGCGGATTACTGCCCGAGCAGCTTGAGCACGCCTTGCGTGGACTGGTTCGCCTGGCTGAGCATCGCGGTCGATGCCTGGCTGAGGATCTGCGCCTTGGCGAGCGCGGTCGTTTCCTCCGAGAAATCGGTGTCCTCGATCCGGCTGCGCGCGTCCGACAGGTTGGTGACGTTGGCGGTCAGGTTGTTCACCGCCGACTGGATACGGTTCTGCGTCGCGCCGAGACCGGCGCGGACATTGGCGACCTTGCCGATCGCGGTGTCGAACTGTTCGAGCGTCGCGGTGGTCTTCACCGAACTGGTCGTAGGCGTCGCCGCACTCGGATCGCCCAGCACCATGACGTTGGTCAGCTCGGTGGCGGTGGTGAGGTCGCCGAACGTCATCGTGATGGCGTCGTTGCTGTTGGCGCCGGCCTGGATCGTCACGGCGCCCGCGGTCCCCGCCGATCCGTCGAGCAGCTTCTGCCCGTTGAACTGCGTGTTGCGGACGATGTTGGACACCTGTGCCGCGAGCGCGTCCTGCTCGGCAGAAATGTTCAGCTTGTCGTTGGCGGAATAGGTGCCGTTCGACTTCTGCACCGCCAGTTCGCGCATCCGCTGGAGCATGTTGCTGACCTCGTCCAGCGCGCCTTCGGCGGTCTGCGCCATCGAGATGCCGTCATTGGCGTTGCGGATGCCCTGGTTCATGCCCTTGATCTGCGCGCTCATCGAGGCGGCGATCGCGAGGCCGGCGGCATCATCCTTGGCCGAATTGATGCGCTTGCCGGTGGACAGGCGCTGCATCGAGGTGCTGAGCGAGTTGGTGGCGTTGGTGGACGCCGCCTGCGCGCGAAGCGCGCTGATGTTGCTTGCAATAACCGTCATGGTCATTCTCCGTCTCGAAGCTCTCCGCGCCCCCACGGCGAAGGTCGAGCTTCCACGACAGAGAACGGCCGTTCAGCCGCCACCTTTATAGAAAAGATTCTCATCGCCAAAATCCGGCCTTCCGCAGGGGAAGGCCGGTGTCGGTACCTGCCGCCCCGGCCGGGCCGAGGCGGTGGGATCGGGCCGGTTAGCCGAGCAGCTTCAGCACACCCTGCTGCGACTGGTTCGCCTGGCTGAGCATCGCGGTCGACGCCTGGCTGAGGATCTGCGCCTTGGCGAGTGCGGTCGTTTCTTCCGAGAAGTCGGTGTCCTCGATGCGGCTGCGGGCTTCCGACAGGTTGGTCGCGTTCGAAGTCAGGTTGTTGACCGCGGACTGGATGCGGTTCTGTGCGGCGCCGAGACCGGCGCGGACGTTGGCAACCTTGCCGATCGCGGTGTCGAACTGGGCGAGCGTTGCACTGGCATTGACCGAAGCAGGAACGGCCGGCGGGCCTGCGACGGCGGCGGTGATGACGTTGGTCACGGCCGCGTCGTCGGTAAGACGAGCCAGCGTCACCTCGATCTTGTCGCTGGCATTCGCGCCTGCCTGAATGCTGACCTTGCCATCAGTGCCTGCAGCCGGCGTGGCAGCGGTCGATCCGTCGAACAGCTTGATGCCGTTGAACGAGGTGTTGGACAGCACGTTGCTGATCTGCTGCGCGAGAGCGTCCTGCTCCGACTTGATGTTCGTCTTGTCGTTTGCCGAGTAGGTGCCGTTTTCCTTCTGCACCGCCAGTTCACGCATACGCTGCAGCATGTTGCTGACCTCGTCGAGCGCGCCTTCGCCGGTCTGGGCCAGCGAGATCGCGTCGTTCGCGTTGCGGATGCCTTGGTTCATGCCCTTGATCTGCGCGGTCATCGACGCCGAGATGGCGAGACCGGCGGCATCGTCCTTGGCCGAGTTGATGCGCTTGCCGGTGGACAGGCGCTGCATCGAATTGCCCAGCGCGTTCTGTGCCGAGGTCGATGCGGCGGTGGCGCGCAGCGCGCTGATGTTGCTGGCAATAACGGTCATTTCGGAAACTCCATCTCTTGCTCGGCGAACCTTTCCGATCCCCATCGGATCACCGAGCCGCCAAGTGGAGAAACGGCAAGGCGGCGGCAGGTTTTAGCCGGATGTCGGAAAAATCTTGCCGGTCTTGCCGGTTTGGTTGCCGCCGGGGCGCTCCTCGCGCGGGCGCGATGCGGGCCTGCGCGCGCGTGCTCACGCACGGGGGCGACGCGCCCGGAAATAGTTTGCCGGCAAGCGGCCGAATTAACCTTTTTTTGGGGACGAATCGAGCATTGGGGACGGCGAAAGGAATGTCCCTCCGATGCCGTCGATTCTTCCCTCTGCCGTTCTTGCGAAGCGCCGTTACGCGCTGCTGTCGTCGCTCCGCGCGCAGGGCATGACCGTGGTCGAAGGCGGCGCGGGCCAGCCGGGCGATACCTTCCTGGTCGCCGAGGACGAGGCGATCGCGGCGCCGGCGCGGACGATCGTGGTGGGGGATG
This sequence comes from Sphingomonas sp. GM_Shp_2, assembly GCF_026540875.1. Lineage (NCBI taxonomy): Bacteria > Pseudomonadati > Pseudomonadota > Alphaproteobacteria > Sphingomonadales > Sphingomonadaceae > Sphingomonas > Sphingomonas sp. GM_Shp_2. The sequence goes on along the minus strand of NZ_JALNUQ010000006.1, from coordinate 61,214 downwards.
CCGGGCGGCGGCTGGAGCGGCCCGGCAACGGGTTGCCGACGCGGATCGCGTTCGGGCCGGAGGACGGGGCGGTCGGCAACGGCTTCATGCGGGCGCTGCTGGCGGGGGCGGGCATGCCCACCGCGGCGGACCCGGAGAGCCTGGCGCTGTTCACGCTGGCCGAGCGCGTGGCGCAGGCCGACATCACCGTGCTGATCAACGGGCCGACCGGCACCGGCAAGGAAGTGCTGGCGCGCGCGATCCACGCCAATTCGGCACGCGCCGACAAGCCGTTCATCGCGATCAACTGCGCAGCACTTCCCGAGGCGATGCTGGAAGCGCTGCTGTTCGGGCACCAGAAGGGCGCGTTCACCGGTGCGTCGTCGGGCGGCGAGGGCTTCTTCCGCGCGGCCGATGGCGGCACGCTGCTGCTCGACGAGATCGCCGAGATGCCGCTGCAACTCCAGGCCAAGCTGCTGCGCGTGCTGCAGGAGCGCGAGGTGGTGCCGCTGGGCGCCAGCCTGCCGCAGGCGGTGGACGTGCGGGTGATCGCCTGCGCCAACCGCGACCTGCAGGCCGAGGTGGCGGCGGGCCGGTTCCGCGCCGACCTGTATTACCGGCTGGCGGTGTTTCCGCTGACCACCAAGGCGCTGGCCGAGCGTCGCGGCGACATCCCCGCGCTCGCCGCGACGATGATCCTGCGCCATGCCGGCAGCCGCAGCACCATTCCCTGGCCCACCGCCGAGGCGATCGAGACGCTGGTCGAGCATAGCTGGCCGGGCAATGTCCGCGAGCTGGAGAATGTGATCCAGCGCGCGCTGCTGTTCGCCGGCGGCGACACGATCGAGGCGAGCCATATCGTGTTCGACCGGCCGATGGTCGCCAACGATGTCGACCTGTCCTCCGCCGCGCAGCCCGCCGTGCCGGCGACGCTGGGCAAGGTGGTGCAGATGAGCGAGTTCGCCGCGATCCGCGAAACGCTGGCCGCATGCGGCGGCAGCCGGATGGAGACCGCGCGGCGGCTGGGGATTTCGGAGCGCACGCTGCGCTACCGCCTGGCCAAGGCGCGCGAGCAGGGCGAGGATGTCGGCCTGCCCGGGCGTAAGGCGCTGTCCGCATGAGTATCGGGGGCGTCAACGGCGCCATGGGCGTCGACCGGGTGATGGCGCTGCGCGCGCAGATCCTGGAGCGCAACCAGGCGCTGAAGGCCGCGGCACAGACCGGTGGCGCACAGGCCGCCGAGGGTGCAGCCGCGGCGGCCAGCGCGCAGCCGGCAAGCTTTGCCGACACGCTGAACGAGGCGGTCAAAAGCGTCAACGACAGCCAGCAACAGGCCGCCAAGCTGTCCGAAAGCTATGAGCGCGGCGAGACCATGGACATCGCCAAGGTGATGCTGGCGCGCCAGCAGGCCTCGGTCGGGTTCGAGGCGACGCTGCAAGTGAGAAATAAACTTTTGTCCGCCTACAAGGACATCATGAGCATGCCGGTGTAACATGAGCACAGCGCTGACACCCGCCAACCCCGCCACGCCGGGCGGCCCGCAACTCCCCGAACGCTTCGCGAACCCGTTGCGCCAGATCAAGGGCGTGCTGGCGCAGCCCGCCGTGCGCCGTTCCGCGCCGATGGCGCTGCTGATCGGCCTGATCGCGGCGGCGGCACTCGCCTGGATGAGCCTGTCCACCCCGCCGCAAAAGACGCTGTTCAGCAATTTGTCGGACGCGGACAAGCAGGCGGTGACCACCGCGCTGTCCACCGGCAACATCGCCAGCCGCATCGACGATGCGACCGGCGCGCTGACGGTGAGCGAGGAGGATTATTCCAAGGCGCGGATGCTGCTGGCGGGCCAGGGGCTGCCCAAGGAAGCACCGGGCGGCTACGCGATCCTGGACCAGTTGCCGATGGGCGTCAGCCGCGCGGTGGAGGGCGAGCGCCTGCGCCAGGCGCGCGAGAGCGAACTGGCGCGATCGATCCAGGAGATCGACGCGGTGGCCGAGGCGCGGGTGCACCTCGCCATGCCCGAGGCGTCGGTGTTCGTGCGCGACAGCGCGGCGCCGTCGGCGTCGGTGATCCTGAAGCTGAACGCCGGGCGGTCGCTGTCCGACGCGCAGGTGCAGTCGATCGTCAACCTCGTCGCCTCGTCGGTGCCGGGCATGAAGCCGTCGGGCGTGACGATCGTCGACCAGATGGGCGGGCTGCTGACCAAGGACGGCGCGGCCGCCGGCAATGGCGACGATCGCCGCATCGAGTTCCAGCGCCGGCTGGAGGACAAGTATCGCACCCAGCTCATCCAGTTGCTGACCCCGCTGGTCGGCAGCGGCAACTTCACCACCGAGGTGCAGGCCGAGGTCAATCTGGACGAGACCAGCGCGACACGCGAATCCTACGACAAGCAGGGCACCCTGCGGGCCGAGACGGGCAACTGGACGGGCAATCTGGCGAATGCGACGCCGCCGGGGGGCATTCCCGGTGCGCTGTCCAACACGCCGCCGCCGGCCAGCACCTTGCAGGTGCCGCCCAACCCCGCGCCGGGCACCCCCGGCACGCCGGAGAACCAGCCGGTGGCGGGTGGCGCGGCGCCCAATGCCGCCAAGCAGTCCGATACCTTCCAGCGCGCCTATGACCTGGGCAAGGAAGTGTCGGTGACGCGTGCCGCACCGGGCTCGATCAAGCGGCTGACCGTGGCGGTGCTGCTGCGCGATCCCACCACCGGCCGGCGCACCGCGATGGAGATCAACCAGATCAGCGATCTGGTGAAGAGCGCGGTCGGCTTCGACCAGGGGCGCAACGACAACGTCACCGTGATCAGCCGCAAGTTCGCCGATACGGGTGCCGCGACCGACGGCCCGGCCTGGTACGACAATGCCTGGCTGCCGGTGCTGGCGCGCAACGGCACCGCGATCGTGATCGCGCTGCTCGTCCTGTTGCTGGGCGTCCGCCCGCTGGTGAAGAGCATGACCAAGAAGAAGGAAGACGAGACCAAGGCGCTGCCGATGGGCGCGGCAGGCGAGGCGGAGGGCGAGGATGCCGCCGCCGTGACCGGGCCGGATGGCATCGCGGTGCAGCCGCCCGTGACGCTGGAGCAGATCGAGGCGACGCGCAATTTCGACGAGCGTATCGGCGCGGTGCGCGGCTTCACCCGTGACAACCCGGCGCGCGCGGCGCTGGCGGTGCGCGACATGATCAAGGCGGAAGCGAACTGATGGACGCCGAAGTTGCCGCGGGCGCGCGCACCTATACCGGCGTGGAGCGTGCCGCGGTCCTGATGATGCTGGTCGGCGAGGACGAAGCCGCCGCCATCCTGCAGAAGCTGGACCCGGACGAGGTGCGCGAACTGGGTCGCGCGATGTATGCCGTCGCCGATGTCAGCGAGCAGGAGGTCGAGGATGTGCTCGACACCTTCGTGTCCGCCGCCCGGCAGCGCGCGACCATCGCGTTCGAGCCGCGCCCGGTGGTGGAGGCGGTGATGAGCCGCGCGCTGGGGCCGGCCAAGGCGGACAGCGTGCTGGCGCGGATCACGCCGCCCGAGGCGGCCGCCGAAATCGAACTGCTCGCCTGGCTGGACCCGACCGACATCGCGGCGATGCTGGACAAGGAACATCCGCAGATCGCCGCGGTGGTGATCGCCAATTGCGATCCGGCGGTGGCGGGGCAGGTGCTGGAGCTGCTGCCCGATGCGGTGCAGCCCGACATCCTGCACCGCATCGCGCGGCTGGGCCCGGTGGCGCCCGAGGCGATCGACATGCTGCGCGACCTGATCACGCGGCAAAGCGGCAGCGGCCAGCAGGCGCAGGGCGTCACGCTGGGCGGCACGCGCGAGGCGGCCAAGATCCTGTCGAGCGCGCGCAAGGCGACCGAACAGCGCGTCATGCCCAAGCTGTTCAAGATCGATCGCGAACTGGCCAAGCAGATCGAGGAAGCGTTGTTCGTCTTCGAGAACCTGCTGGAGCTGGACGACAAGAATCTGGGCACGCTGATCCGCAACGTCGATGGCGACATTCTGGTCCGCTCGCTCAAGGGCGTGGACGAGGGCGTGCGCAACCGCTTCCTGGGCTGCATGTCGTCGCGCGCGGCCGACAATATGCGCGACGAGATCGAAGGGCGCGGGCCGATGAAGCTGTCCGAAGTGCTGGAAGCGCAAAAGGCGATGATCCAGATCGCCCGCAACCTGGCCAAGGACGGCACGATCGTGATGGGCGGCGGCGAGGACGACTATGTCTGATTTCATTGCCGGTTTCGCTGCGCGCCACGATGCGGCGGCGGCGGCCCTGCACCAGGCCTTCTCGCCCCAGCCGGCGGGTTTCGCGGCGGTCGACCTGATCGAGGTGCGCAGTCCTGTGGGCTTCACGCCGCGCGCGACCCCGGCCGGGCCGATGCCCGAGCCGGAGCCCGAGATGGTGGCGCCCAAGCATTTCAGCCCCGCCGACCGCGAAGCCAATCCGACCGCGGGTTGGGACATGATGGACCCGTGCCTGGACGCGACGCCGTTCATCGATCCGGTGGAGGCGGCGCATGCCGCGGGGTTTGCCGAGGGAATGGCGGCAGCGCAGGCGCAGGCGCAGTTGCAGGAGGATGCGCTGCTGGTGGGGATCCAGGCGGCGCTGAGCGGGGGGCGGATCGATCGCGAGGCGCTGGCGGGGCAGTTACGGCAGACGGTGCTGTTCCTGGTGTCGAAGCTGGTGGGCGAGGTCGGGGTCGCCGCCGAGCGGCTGGCCGGGCGCGTCGAGGTGGCGAGCGAGATGCTGGCCGATGCGGCGGAGTCCGCGCTGCTGCGCGTGCACCCCGACGATGTCGCGCTGCTGCAAGGGCGTTTGCCGGACACGGTTTTTCCGGTGGGTGACGCAAGCGTGGCGCGCGGCAGCTTCGTGCTGGAAAGCGCCTCCACCGTGGTCGAGGATGGCCCGGCCCTGTGGCTGGACCAGTTGGCGCAGGCGATGGACAGGGTGCCCGTTCCCGCATGCTGAACCGTTTCGCCGCCGATTACCTCGGAACGCTGGGCAGTGCCGATTTCACCGCGGCACCGCGCGTGTCCGGGCGCCTGTCCTCCTATGACGGATTGCTGATGGAGGCGGTCGGGCTGAACCTGGCGGTCGGCACGGTGTGCGAGGTCGGCGGCGAGGGCGATGCGCGGATCGAGGCGGAGGTGATCGGTTTCCGCAACGGCCGCACGCTGATGATGAACCTGGGCGGGCCGGCGCCGCTGCTGCCGCGCGCACCCGTCAGGCCGATGGGCGCGCCGGGCGAGGCGGAGGTGGGCGCCGCGATGCTGGGCCGCGTCGTCGACGGCGCGGGCAAGCCGATCGACGGACTGGGACCGATCCGGGGTGCGGCGCGCTGGCCGCTGGCGGGCAAGCTGCAATCGCCGCTGGACCGCGGCCGGGTGCTGGCGCCGATGGATGTCGGCGTGCGGGCGATCAACGGGCTCTTGACCATCGGCCTTGGCCAGCGGGTCGGCATCATGGCGGGATCGGGCGTCGGCAAGTCGGTGCTGCTGGGCATGATGGTGCGCGCGGCACAGGCGGACGTGATCGTCATCGGCCTGATCGGCGAGCGCAGCCGCGAGGTCGCCGACTTTCTGGAAACCAAGGTCGCGGGCGAGGCGCGGGCGCGGTCGGTGGTGGTCGCGGTGCCGGCCAATCATTCGCCGGTGCTGCGCATCCGCGGCGCCCTGCGCGCGACCGCGATCGCCGAGGCGTTCCGCGCCGAGGGCAAGAAGGTACTGCTGATCATGGATTCGCTGACCCGCGTCGCGCATGCGGGCCGCGAGATCGGGCTGGCACTGGGCGAGCCGGCCTCGGCGCGCGGATATCCGCCGTCCGCCATCGCGATGCTGCCCAACCTGATCGAGCGGGCGGGCGCCGATGCGCATGGGACGGGGTCGATCACCGCGATCTACACCGTGCTGGCGGACGGCGACGACGGCAACGACCCGGTGGTCGATTCGGCGCGCTCGATCCTGGACGGGCATATCGTGCTGAGCCGGCAACTGGCCGAGCGCGGCGTGTATCCGGCCATCGACATCGGTCCCTCGGTCAGCCGCGTGATGAACGATATCGTGTCCAAGCCGCATGCCAAGGCCGCACGCGTGCTGCGGCGGCATCTGGCGACCTATGAGGAAAATCGCGACCTGGTGCTGATGGGCGCGTACCGGGCGGGTACCGACGCCGCGATCGACAATGCGATCGCCGCGCATCCGGCGGTGATGGAATATATCCGGCAGGATTACGACAGCGCGGTGCCGATCGACATGGCGGTCGACGAGCTGGTCGGCGTGTTCGGCACCGACGGATGAGCAAGCGGCGCGAGGCGACGCTGGCGCGTATCCACCGGGTGCGCACGCTGCAGTTGAACCTGCGGATGGGGGATGAGGCGCGGGCCCGCGAGCAGGTGGCGAGCGAGCAGGCGCTTTCGGCGCGGATCGCCGGGCTGGTCGATGCGGTGGCGCCGGTGCCGACCGCGCCGTCGGCCAGTGTGTCGCTGATGGCGGCGGCGCATTTTCGCGAGCGGCTGCACCAGTCTGCCGAAATCGCGCTGCGCCGCATCGCGCAGGCCGAGCAGCAGGCGGACGCGGCGGCCGAACAGACCCGCAGCGCCAAGCGCGACCAGAGCGCGGTCGAAAAGCTGATCGAGCGGGCACAGGCCGCCGCCGTCATGCGCGAAATGCGCGCGCTGGAAGACGCGCCGGCCAATCGGAAGAACCGGCACGATCCTTGCTGATCCCGTTCTTCATGACGTTGGGGGTTCATCATGATTGAGATCGCGAGTGCGATCGGCCGCGCGCCCGCGCCCGCCGGGGCGACAGGGGCGATGCCGGTGGGCGACGGCGCGGCATTCGCGCTGTCGCTGGCGTCGTTCCTGTCGCTTCAGGAGGGGACGGCGGATGCCGCGGCGGTGCCGACACCGGCAGTGACCGGGCAGGATGATGCCACCGGCGGCAAGGCGTTGCCGGAGGGGACGGGGGCGTTGCCGGAAGAGGCGGGGGTCCTGCCGGCGATGGGCATGGTGCCGTTCATGGTGGCGATGCCGGTGGTGCCGGTGGTGCCGGTGGCGATCGATCCGGTTGCGCCGACCTCCACCGGGTCGCCGACGCCGGTGGCCGCCGAGCCGATGATGCCCGGCGTGGCGCAGGGCGGCGGTTCCCCACGGCCGGCGATGCTGGCCGGCACCGGCCTTGCCGTCGTGCAGCTTGCCACGGTCGCCGCCGAGGCGCCGGCGACGTTCGACGTGCCGGCGGCCGTGACGTCGCGGTCCGATGGGGCTCGCGCGTCGATCGATCCGGCGCCGGCAGCGGTCGCGTCCCCATCGACGCAGCCGTTGGCGGTGCCGGGTGGGGCCCCGGGCGGATCGGCACCGGTCGGATTCCCCGCCGGGGGGGACAAGATGGGCCTGCCCGCCGCGATGGCGACCGACAGGGGTCCGGTGGCGGGCGCAGCGCCGATGGCCATACCCGCGCGCTTCGCGAAGGCCGCGGCGGGAAGCGGTCTTCCCACCGGTGTGACGGTGGTCAAGCCCGGCACGGATGCCGTGCCCCGATCGGTGGCCGCAAATCCCGGCGCGCCGCTGGCGGTGCCCGTTCCGGCGCGCTTCGCCCTGCCGGTGACGACGCAGGCTGGTGCCGACAGGGGTGTGGCGCAGGCGCCGGTGGCGAACGATACCGGCGCAGCGGCAGCGCAACCGGCCGGCATAACCGTGCAGATGGAGCCCGGCGCGCCGTCTGCTCCGGCGTCGGTCCGACCGGCGGCGGTTTCGGGTGAGGCAACGCCATCATCCTTCGCGGCCCCGCAACCCGTCGGTGCAAGCCGGACGGGGCAGGGTGCGCCGGCGGCGATCCGGCCTGCGACGGGTTCGGATGGAGCCATGCAGATTTCGCCGGTAATGGATCGTGGCGCGGCGCCGCGATCGGCGACGGCGGATATGCCCCAGCCGATCAAGGCGGGGGATGCCGCCCCGGCGTTTCAGCTGTTCGCCAGCGCACTGCACCGCGATGCCGGGCTGCGGGAGGACAGGGGCGGGGCGATTGAGGCACCCCTGGCACCGGGGTTGGTCGCGCCGGTGGCAACGGTGCCGGCCACCGCCGCGGCGCAGGACGCGCCGCTCGACATGCGGCAGGACCAGTGGCCGCAGGGGATGATCGACCGCATCGAGGCGCTGCGCGATCAGGCGGATGCGAACGATACGCGCATCCGGCTGGTGCCCGACGCGCTGGGCACGATCGACATCGCGATCAGCCGCCGCGACGATCAGGTGCATGTCCGTTTCGAGGCGGAACAGGCGCAAACGCGCGCGATGCTGGCCCAGGCGCAACCGGAACTGACCGCCCTGGCGAGCGCGCGCGGGTTGAAGCTGGGCGAGGCCACGCCGGATGCACGCCAGATGACCGGCGGCGGGCAGGATATGGGACAAAATCCGGGGCAGGACCGGGCCTTTACCCAACAGCAGCATCAGCCGCGTACCCTGCGCAACCGCACATCGGCGGGGAGCCCTGCCGATTCGCTGCCTGACGACAGCGCCGCCGCGACACGAATCGCCTGAGGATAGAATGACATGAGCGACACCAAGGAAGACGCGCCCCCCAAGAAGAAGGGCAAGCTGGGCAAGATGCTGATCATGGGCGTCGGCCTGCTGGCGCTGCTCGGCGGCGGCATGGGCGCCGGGCTGTACGCCGCCAATTCCGGCCTGATCGGCGGCGGCGGGCATGGCGGGGCCGAGGATCATGGCCCCAAGCTGATCCCCAAGGCGGAGCAGAAGCGCAGCGCCGAGGGCGGCGAAGGCGGCGAACATGGCGGCGGCGGCGAGGGCGGTGGCGAATCGGGTGGCGGCCACGGCGAATCGGGCGAGGCCGCGCCGGAGGAGCATGCCGGCCTGCCCTCTCCCACGCCGGGCGTGGGGGGCGAGCGCTATGCCTCCAACTATTTCGCCATGGAAAAGGAGTTCACGTCGAACCTGACCGATTCGGTGCACTTCATCCAGGTCGGGATCGCGGTGTCGACGCCCTATGACGATACCGTCATCAACAACCTGAAAACCAACGACATCGCGGTCCGCTCGGCGATCCTGATGACGCTGGGCGACACGACGGAGGAACAGGTCTTCTCCAGCGCGGGCAAGAAGCAGCTCCAGAAGCGGCTGGCCGATTCAATCAACCAGGTTTTGCGGCAGAAAGAGGGGTTTGGCGGAATCAGTAACGTGTACTTTACCAATTTCGTTGTTCAGTGAGGCATGGTTAACGGCCCGGACATCGCAGAACGACGCGAGCGCGCCCGCCCCGCATCGGCCGATCACGGCCTGTTGGGCGAGGCGAAGCTCAATCCGTTCGGCGACCTCCACACGTTGCAGCACCTGTCCGCGCGCTATGCGCGGTCGCTCAGGAGCCTGTTCGAGCCGTTGTTGCGTCAGGAAGTGCGCAGTTGGGCCGAGCCGCTGGTCGTCCAGCGTTTCGCCGATTACCGGGCGGAGCGCGGCGACGCGCTGACCGCCTGGGTACCGCTGACCATGCCGCCACAGGCCGATCAGGGCCTGTGCGTGCTGGACGGACGGTTCGTGCTGGAATTGCTCGACCTGTTCTTCGGCGGGTCGGGTGCGGCACCGGCGATGCTGCCGAGCGAATTCTCGCCCGCGACTGAGGCGATGGTGGAACGGCTGGGCGCGATGCTGGTCGAGCCGCTGCGCCAGGCCTGGGAGCCGCTGGCCCGGATCGAGTTCGTGCCGGCGCGGCCCGAGGCGAGCGCGGCGATGCTGCCCGGCTTCGACGGTGACGACGCGATGATCGTCACCCGCTTCGGCATCGCGGCGGGCACCGCCCTGCCGGTGTTCATCGACCTGCTTTATCCGGTATCCGCGCTGAAGCCGCATGGCGCCGCGCTGACCGGCAAGGTGGTGTCCAAGCCCGTCGACACCGATCCGGGCTGGCGCAGCGAATTGACCCGCGCGGTGATGGGCGTGCGCTTCACCGTCCGCTCGGTGCTGGCCGAGCCGGTCGTGCCGCTCCAGACGCTGATGACGCTGAAGCCCGGCGACGTCATTCCGATCAGTTTCGGTCCCGAGGTTCCGGTGATGGTCGGCAACGACCTGCTGGGCACCGGCACCGTGGGCGCCGCCAACGGCCATGCCGCCGTGCGCCTGACCTCCCTAGTTCGCACCGAAGGATCGCTGCAATGAACGACATGACCGGCGGTTTTCCGATCGATGGATCGGTGACCGCCAATTTCCGGCTGCTCCAGGACGTGGACGTGAAGCTGACCGTCGAGATCGGATCGACGCAGCTGTCGCTGCGCGAGCTGCTGGCGCTGGGCGAATCGAGCGTGATCGAGCTGGACCGCCGCGCCAACGAACTGCTGGACGTGTTCGTCAACGGCACGCTGATCGGCCGGGGCGAGGTGGTGACGGTGGGCGACCGCTTCGGCGTGCGCATGACCGAGCTCGTCAATCCCGACAAGCGCGCCTGAGGCCCCGACGCCCATGATGTGGTCCTATATCCTGAAGCTGGTCGTGCTGTTGCCGCTCGTCTGCGGCCTGATGATCGGATGCCTTTATGCGTGGCGCAAGCTGGAGACGCGCCTGCCGGGCAAGACGCAGGCGCGCACGATCGCGGTCAAGGAGACGATGATGATCTCGCCCGGCCTGCGGCTGGCGGTGATCGATTTCGAGGGGCGGCGGCTGCTCGTCTCGGTCGGGCGCGGCGGGGTGACGCTGGTCGACAAGATCGACGCGGCGGGTGAGCCGAGCGGCCTCGGCCGCTTCGTGCCGGACAGGAACCACCGGGCATGAGCATCTCGGTCACGCGGCGCGGCACCGGGCCGGCGCTGATCCAGGGGCGCGCGCAGTCGCCGCGTGCGGGCGGCGGATTGCGGCTGATCTGGATCCTCTTGGCGATCGTGGTCGCCTTCTTCGTGGCGATGCCGGCCTTTGCGCAGGCGGCGCCCGCGGCCCCTCCCGCGCCGGGGGTGGGGGATGCGGTGGACCGCGCGCTGGGCCAGCTGGGCGGCGGGGGCACGGGCCAGTCCGGCTCGCTGTCGCTGTCGCTCCAGGTCCTGATCATCATGGGCCTGCTGACGATCCTGCCGGGCATCCTGTTGATGATGACCAGCTTTACCCGGATCGTGATCGTGCTGGCGGTGCTGCGCCAGGCGCTGGGCCTGCAACAGACGCCGCCCAACCAGGTGCTGATCGGCCTGTCGCTGTTCCTGTCGCTGTTCATCATGGCGCCGACGATCAACCAGATGAATAGCCAGGCCATCCAGCCCTATGCGGAAGGACGGCTGGCCGGCACGCAGATGATCCAGGCCGCCGGCGCGCCGCTCCACGCCTTCATGGCCAAGCAGACGCGGGTGAAGGACGTGACGATGTTCGCGCAGATGGCGAAATCGGGCCCCTATGCCTCGCCGAACGACATTCCCTATGCGGTGCTGCTCCCCGCCTTCGTCACCAGCGAACTGAAGACCGCGTTCCAGATCGGGTTCCTGATCTTTCTGCCGTTCATCGTCATCGATCTGGTGGTCGCCACCGTGCTGATGTCGCTGGGCATGATGATGTTGTCGCCCTCGATCATATCGCTGCCGTTCAAGCTGTTGCTGTTCGTGCTGGTCGATGGATGGGCGCTGACCATGGGCAGCCTGGCGAACAGTTTCGCGACATAGCGGGAATGCCGCGGGCCGCATCAGCCGGAACCTAGCCGCATCTTGTGCTTTCCGCAGGGAAAGGGAGCCTTATGCGCCATTTCATCACCGCCGCCGCGCTTGTCGCGCTGACCGCCACGCCCGCCCTTGCCCAGACGCGCGCCATCTCCGCGAGCGAGAAGGCGCAAGGGGCGCGGGCCAATCCCGAACTGCTCGCCGAATTCGGCGGGCCGTATCGGGGGCCGCAGGCGGCCTATGTCGAGCGGGTCGGCAAGCGGGTGGCGGTGCAGTCCGGCCTGTCGAACGCGCAGGGCGATTTCACCGTCACGCTGCTCAACTCGCCGGTGGAGAACGCGTTCGCGATCCCCGGCGGCTATGTCTATGTCACGCGGCAGTTGCTGGCGTTGATGAATTCCGAGGCCGAACTCGCCTCGGTGCTGGGGCACGAGGTCGGTCACGTCGCGGCGCGCCATTCGCAGGGGCGGCAGCGGGCATCGACGATCGGATCGATCCTGGCGGCGGGCGCAGGGCTTCTCACCGGCAGCAACCTGATCGGGCAGGGGGTGAGCAGCGCGGCGCAACTGGGCGTGCTGGGCTATGGCCGCAACCAGGAATATCAGGCGGACGGGCTGGGCGTGCGCTACATCACCGCGGCCGGCTACGACCCCTATGCCGCCGCCGACATGCTGTCGGCGCTGGGTGCGTCCTCGCAACTGGCGCAGCGGACCTCGGGCCGCGACGCGACCGCGGTGCCGAGCTGGTTTTCGACCCACCCCAACAGCGAGGACCGGGTGCGCCGCGCGGTGAAGCTGGCGGCGGAAACGGGCCGGCCGGAGACGAACCCGGCGCAGGATACGGGCTTTCTGCGGATGCTGGACGGGCTGCCCTATGACGACGATCCGTCGCAGGGGGTGATCGACGGGCAGACCTTCCGCCATCCGGACCTGCGGCTGCGCTTCTCCGCTCCCAGCGGATACCAGATCGCCAACGGCACCGATGCGGTGACCGTCGCCGGGCAGGGCGGGCAGGCGCAGTTCCAGATCGGGCGCGGCAACGACCTGGCCGCGGCGATCAACGCGCGTTTCGCGACGCTGGCGGGCAATGCATCTTCGGCCGCCCCGGCGGGCGAGTTGCGGAGCGGAACGGCGAACGGCCTGTCCTATGCCTATCGCACCGCGCGGGCATCGGCCAACAACCGGGCGGTGGATGCGACGGTGGTCGCCTATCGCTTCCCCTCGGCGATCTATACCTTCACGCTGGTGACGCCGGCGGGCAGCGGGGTCGGGCCGTTCGCGCCGCTGCTCGACAGCGTCGCCACGCTGACCCCGGCGGAAGCGGCGGCGATCAAGGGCAAGCGGGTGCGGATCGTGACGGTAAAGGCCGGCGACACCGTCGACAGCCTGGCGCGGCAGATGGCGTACCGGGATTATCAGCGCGAGCGGTTCATCACGCTGAACGGGCTGGACCCCGACGCGCCGCTGACGCCCGGCCATCTGGTGAAGGTGATCGTCAACGGGTGACGCGCGACCCGCGCGCGGCTACACCGCCGCGATCATGAATCGTCCCGCGCTGTCCGTCGTCATCCCCTGCTACAACGAAGCCGCGTGCCTGGCGCTGCTCCATGCCCGCGTGTCGGCGGCGGCACGTGCGGCGGTGGGCGAGGATTACGAGATCGTCCTCATCAACGACGGATCGCGCGACGAGAGCTGGGCGGTGATGCAGCAACTGTCCGCTGCGGACCCCCGGCTGGTGGCGATCAACCTGTCGCGCAACCATGGCCACCAACTGGCACTGACCGCCGGCCTGGACCTGTGCAGCGGTGCGCAGATCCTGATCATCGATGCCGATTTGCAGGACCCGCCCGAACTGCTGGCCGACATGCGGCGCACGATGGTCGAGCAGGATGCCGATGTGGTCTATGCGGTGCGGCGCAAGCGGGCGGGCGAGACGCTGTTCAAGAAGGCGACGGCGGCGATCTTCTACCGGATGCTCGACCGGATGACGGATACCGCGATCCCGCTGGATACCGGCGATTTCCGCCTGATGAGTCGCCGGGCGCTGGACGCGCTGATGTCGCTGCCCGAACAGGCGCGCTTCATCCGCGGCATGGTGGCATGGGTCGGGTTCCGGCAGGTGCCCTTCGCCTATGACCGCGCCGAGCGGCATGCGGGCGAAACCAACTATCCGCTGGGCAAGATGATGCGCCTCGCCTTCGATGCGGTGACGGGGTTTTCCACCGCGCCGCTGCGCTGGGCAAGCCATGTCGGGCTGGCGCTGACCGCGGTGTCGCTGCTGCTGATCGTCTATATCGCGGTGGGCTGGCTATCGGGATCGGCGGTGCAGGGCTGGACCTCGACCATGCTGGTCAACGTGGTGCTGGGCGCGGTGCAGATGTTCGTGCTGGGGATGATCGGCGAATATCTGGGGCGGCTGTATATCGAGTCGAAGCGGCGGCCGCTGTATATCGTGGCCGATGTCGCCGGGCCGGTGCAGGGGCGGGCGACGCTGGGGTTCCGGGTGGAGCCGGTGGGGGTGGTCGAGCCCACGCTTCCTCCTGCACCCGTTCGCCCCGAGTAGTCGTCGAGTAGCGGCAACGCCGCGTATCGAGACGGCGTATCGAGGGGCATGACCCGTAGCGCCGGGTGTCTCGATACGAGCCCTCGATACGGCTCTGCGAGCCTACTCGGTCTCTACTCGACACGAACGGTTTCTTGAAAACCGTTATTTTGGCTCCGCCAGCGTGACGATCGAGACGCCGGGGGTCATCGGCAGGCGGCCGACGAGGTGGCGCTCCAGGCGGAAGATGGTCTCGAACGCGGCGTTGAGCGGTTTGGGCGGGGGCGAATCGTCGCTGTCGTCGCGGCCCGTCATGCGGCCGGCGAGGCGCGCGGCGGCGGCGAGCGGGAAGAGCAGCGAGTTGAAATAGGTCAGCTTCTTCGCGTGCAGGCCGGCCCGCTCGATCGCGGCGGCCAGCGTCGCCTTGGAATAGCGGCGGTGGTGATGGTTCACCACGTCGTGCGCGGACCACATCCATTGATGCGCCGGCACCGCGATCAGGATCTTGCCGCCCGGCTTCAACAGGCCACCCATCGCCTTCAGGGCGGCGACGTCATCCTCGATATGCTCGACCACGTCGAGCACCGCGACGAGGTCGTAGGCGCCGCGCTCGACACCGGGAAGCGCGGGGAGGGGCGCGTCGCCCACCGGGCGGCCGAGGCGTTCGCCGGCGATGGCGCGGGCGGCGGGGTCGATCTCGATCGCCTCGACCCGGCCGAAACCGCTCAGCATCGGCAGGTTGTGGCCGGTGCCGCAGCCGATTTCCAGGATGCGCGCATCGGCCGGCAGCGCGGCGTAGCGGGTGAGGTAATCGGCCAGGATGTCGCGGCGGGCGCGGTACCACCAATGGGTGGAATCATGCGCGGCCATACGGTCGTAAACGATGCGGTCCATGGCTTATCCGAATACCCACTGGCGGTTGATGACGTAGGTGACGAGGGGGGTGACGGTGACGGCGGGCACCAGCGGCAGCCAGACGGGACCGCCCAGCCAGCCGGTGATGACCCAGGTGAAGACCGCGTTCAGCACCATGCCCGATGCCTGCACCGCGACGAACTTCACCTGCTGGCCCGGCCCCTCGCCCCGCGTGCCATGGCCCTTGAAGCTCCAGCGCGAATGGAAGACGAATCCGAAGGCCACCGCCACGGCAAAGGCCGGGAATACCGCCAGCCATGCGCGCCGCGGCGGCAGCGCCCAGGTGGCGAGCGGCAGATAGACCGCGGAGTAGATCACCGCGGACAGGCCGCCGACGATCGCGAAGCGCACGAGCTGGCCGACGATGCAGCTCGCGCGTAGCCGCTCCATCCGTTGCACCAATGCGACCCCGTCTTGTCTCAACGCCCGTCTTGCCCTTTGCGCCGCCGGCTATACACCGGCGCGACTTGCCCGAAAGGCCGGGCCTTAGGGCGGATGGACGCGTGAAGGAAGCATCTTTGGGTCGTCTGGAGGCCGGGTTCGATCGGCATTGGAAGCTGCTGACGCTGATCGCGTGGGCCGCGGTGACCGCCTGGTTCGTGTATGACCGCTGGAACCAGATACGCTGGATGTCGCTGGGCGATACCGACGACAATATGCGGCTGATGCAGGTGCGCGCCTGGCTGGGCGGGCAGGGCTGGTACGATCTGCGCCAGTATCGGCTGAACCCGCCGGTGGGCTTCGACATCCATTGGAGCCGCCTCGTCGACCTGCCGATCGCCGGGCTGATCCTGTTCTTTCGCCTGTTCACCAGCAATAGCTGGGCGGAGCGGCTGGCGGTCGGCATCGCGCCCCTGATCCCGCTGTCGGTCACCATGCTGGCGCTGGGCGCCACGGTCCGCCGGCTGATCGCGCCGGCCGCCTGGCCGCTGGCGATCGCCTTCCTGCTCGGCACGGCGGCGACGATGCTGATGTTCATGCCCGAGCGCATCGACCATCATGGCTGGCAACTGGCGATGCTGAGCGTGACGGTGGCGGGGTTGTGCGATCCGCAAGCACGGCGTGGCGGAATGATGGTGGGGCTGGCGAGCGCGGCCTCGCTGACCATCGGGCTGGAGATGCTGCCCTATGCCGCGATGGCAGGCGCGATCATCGCCCTGCGCTGGGTATGGGACCGGGGGGAGGCGCCGCGGCTGGGCATCTATGCGCTGACGCTGGGCGGGGGAAGTGCGGCGGGCTTCGTCGCCTTCGCCTCCAATGCCAATTACGCGATGCGTTGCGACGCGCTGACCCCGGTATGGTTGTCGGTGACGATGGCGGCGGGGGCGCTGCTGTTCGTGCTGGCGCGGGTGAACCCGGCATCCAGGGGCGCACGCCTGTCACTGGCGCTGGTGGCGGGCGGGGGGATCGCGATCGGCTTTGCGATGCTGTTTCCGCAATGCCTGACGCGGCCCGAACAGGTCTCGCCCGAGTTGCAGCGCAACTGGCTGAACAATGTGCGCGAGGCCAAGCCGATCTACAAACATCCGTTGCGCATGGCGTTGCCGATCGTCGTGCTGCCGCTGATCGGGCTGTTCGGCGCGATCTGGGCGACATGGGCGGCGCGGGCGACGCGGGTGGCGGGATCCTGGGCGGCGGTGACGCTGTTCACCGCCTTTGCATGCATGATGCTGTTGTGGCAGGCGCGCGCCGGGCCGGCGGCGCAGTTGCTGGCGGTGCCCGGTGCCGCCGCGCTCGGCTGGCTGATCCTGCCCTGGTTCCTGAACCACCGGCTGCTGATCGTGCGGGTCGGCGGCACGGTGGCGGGGTTCCTGCTCGTCTCGGGCCTGTTCGCCGGGCTGGCGATCAAGTGGTTCCCGATCGACCGGCCCAAGGCCTATGCCAAGCGCGTCAACGCGGCGACCGGCAATTGCATGCGCACCACCGTGCTGTCGCGGCTGAACCGCTATCCGGCGCAGACGGTGTTCACCTTTGTCGATTTGGGGCCGCGATTGATCGTGACGACGCATCACAGCGCGATCGCGGGGCCCTATCACCGCAACGGTGACGCGATCCTGGACGTGCAGCATGCGTTTCAGGGATCGGAGGCGCAGGCGCGGGGCATCATGAAGCGGCACGGCGCGACGCTGCTGCTGCTGTGCCCCAACATGTCCGAATCGACCAACTACCGGGCGCGGGCGCCGGGCGGCTTCTACGACCGGATGGCCAGCGGCTGGGTGCCGGGCTGGCTGGTGCCGCTGCCGATCGCCAAGGGCTCGCCGCTCAGGCTGTACCGGATCGAGTGATCCGGTTGGTCGCCCTCACCCTTCCGCGGCTGCGCCGCTCCCTCCCTCTCCCGGTGGGAGAGGGAAAGGACGCTAACGCTGTGCGGCGAGGGCCTTTTTCAGGCGGGCGTGCGCCGCGCCCTTGATCTGGCAGACGCGCGCGGCGCCGACGCCGATCACCTGGCCGATCTCCTCCAGGTTCAGTTCCTCGACATAATAAAGCTGGATGACCAGCGCCTCGCGCTCGGGCAGTGCGCCGATCGCCTGGATCAGCGCGTCGCGGAGCGCCCCGTCGGCGAGTTGTTCGAAGGCGTCGGGGGTGTCGTCGGCGAACCAGGGAAGGTCGTCGGCATAGAGTTCGTCGATCGGCTCGAACCGCACCGCCTCGGCCGTCGTATAATCGGCGCGCAGGCGCTCGACGGTGACACCCAGCTTGGCCGCGACGGCGGCATCGGTCGGGGCCTGGCCGCCCGGGGTGGTGAGTGCGCCCACCGCCTCGTGATATTGCCGCCGGCGACGCATCGCGCCGCGCGTGGTGGTCGCCTGACGGCGGAGTTCGTCGATCATCGCGCCGCGCAGGCGGGTGGCGAGATACTGGCGGAAGGCGACGCCGCGTTCCTCGAAGGTGGCGGCGGCCTCGACCAATGCGACGAGGCCGACCTGGACCAGATCCTCCACCTCCACCAAGCTCGACATGCTGCCATGCACATGCCACGCAATGCGGCGGACGAGTTGGAGATGCTGGCGGATCAGCGCATCGGCATCGCCCCCGGCGCGCTTCAGCGGCTTGTAGGTCAGGGGTGCGCCGTCAAGGGCGGGGGCGTCGTGGAACGCCTGCTGCATGGGGAGCGCGCTCATGCCGCCAGCGCCTGCGGAGCGCCGATGACGGCGACGACTTCGACGGCCTTTTCTTCGGGCACCTCGAAGAAGGACAGGACGGGCGTATCGGGCAGCACGGTGCGCAACAGCTTGCGCATCGCGATGCGGACGCTGGGCTGCACGACGAGGGCGAAGGGACGCGCCTCGGCGATCAGCGGCTGCGCGGCGTGGGACAGCGAATCGGTGATGCGGCGGCCGAGATCGGGGTCGATCACATGGCGGCGGCTGGCGTCGCCGCGCACCGCCTGACCGAGCAGCGCCTCCAGATGACCGTCGAGCGTCATCACGCGCAACGGTTCGCGCGGGCCGCACAGCTTCTGGATGATCAGCGAACCGAGGCGCGGCCGGATCAGCTCGACGATTTCCTCGGCATCCAGCGTCTTTTGCGCCGCGACGGCGATCGCGCTGGCGATACGGCGGAACTCCTTCAAGGCGATGTTCTCCGAAAGCAGGCCCTTGAGCACTTGCGTGAGGGTGGTGAGGGGGAGGGGGTTGGGGCTGAGCGAGCCGGCGAGCTGGGCGGCGGTTTCCTTCAGCCCGTCGAGCAGCGCCTGGACCTCGTCGGGGCCGAGCAGCTCGGCGGCGTTGGAGCCCAGCACATGGTTGAGGTGCGTCGCCATCACGGTGCCGGGGTCGACCACCAGATAGCCCATGCCCGTCGCGGCATCGGCGTCGCCCTTGGCGATCCAGGTCGCGTCCAGGCCGAAGGTGGGGTCCTTGGCGGTCTTGCCGTTGAGGTGGCCGACGCCCTGGCCGGTGTTGAGGGCCAGCATCTCGTCGGGCGAGACCTGGTCCTCGCCGACGATGACGCCGTTGATGATCAGGCGGTAGGTGTAGGGCGCCAGGTTGATGTCGTCGCGCACGCGTGCCTGCGGCACGACGAAGCCCAGTTCCTTGGAGAGCTGACGACGGACGCCGGTGATGCGGGCCATCAGGGGGGAGCCGCGGCGCTGGTCGACGAGGGGGACGAGGCCGTAGCCGATGTCGATGTTGACCTGCATGGTCTCCGTCACTTCGTCCCAGCCGATGCGGCTCTGGTCGACGGGTTCGGCAACCGGAGCGGCGGGGGGCGGTACCGGGCGGCGTTCGATCTGGCGCAGCTTCCAGGCGGCGAAGCCCGCGATGGCGGCGGCGGGCAGGATCACGAGGTGCGGCATGCCGGGGAGGATGCCCAGCAGCCCGAGGATGCCGGCGACCGGCGTCCAGGTGCGCGACGCGGCGAACTGCGAGCCGATCTGGCCGGCGAGATCCTTGTCGGAGGACACGCGGGTGACGATCGCGGCGGCGGCGATGGAGAGCATGAGCGAGGGCAGCTGCGCGACGAGCGCGTCGCCGATCGCGAGCAGGATATAGGTGCGCGCGGCGTCGCCGATCCCCATGCCGTGGCTGACCGGACCCAGGATCAGGCCGCCGATGATGTTGGCGGCCAGGATCAGCATCGCGGCAACCGCGTCGCCCTTCACGAACTTGGACGAACCGTCCATCGAGCCGTAGAAATCGGCCTCGGTGGACACCTCGACGCGGCGCGCCTTGGCTTCGTCCGGGGTGATCAGGCCGGCGTTCAGGTCGGCGTCGATCGCCATCTGCTTGCCGGGCAGCGCATCGAGGGTGAAGCGCGCCGACACCTCGGACACGCGGCCCGCACCCTTGGTCACGACGATCAGGTTGATGATCATCAGGATCGCGAAGACGAACAGACCGACGACATAGTCGCCGCCGATCAGAAAGGTGCCGAACGCCTCGATCACATGGCCGGCCGCACTCTCGCCCTCATGCCCGTGGACGAGGACGATGCGGGTGGAGGCGACGTTCAGGCCGAGGCGGAACAGCGTCGCAAAGAGGAGAACGGTTGGAAAGGCCGAGAAGTCGAGCGGCTTTTGCGCATTGAGCGCGACCATCAGCACGAGCAGGCTGATCGCGATGTTGGCGACAAAGAAGATGTCCAGCAGCGCCGGCGGGATCGGCACCATCATCACGATGACGAGGAGCAGGATCGCGGCGGGCAGCGCCATGGTGCGGCCGGAGGAGAGCAGCTTGTTCACGGCCTCAGCCCCCCATCCGTGCGAGCATCATATAGGCGAGGCGGGCATGATCGGGGCTGGGGCGCAGAACGCTGTCGCCTGCCGTCTTGCCCGCGCCCAGCTTCGTCATCGCCTGGTTCGCCCAGTTCATCGCGTCGGTGGCGCTTTCGTTGTTGCCGGTGACGACGGTGGCGTCCCCCATCGACAGCGCCTGCGCGGCGAACTGGAGGTTGGCGGCGCGGGTCGCCTGCGTGTCGGCGCCGGCCGCGGCCAGCTTGTCGGCGAAGCGGTCGTAGATCTGCGCCACGGTGCGCGGCTGACCGTTCGAGGCGTAGAAGATGCCGCGGTTCGCGCGCGCGGCGGCGGGGAACAGCGCGGCACCGCTCGCCTGCGGGCTGGTGGCCATCGTCTTCAGGAACTTGGTGGCGCCGCCGAGGCCCAGGAAATGGGCCATGTAGAGGTCGGTGCTGTTGGCCGGACGGTTCAGCGACGCTTCCAGTGCGTCCTTGTTGTCCGAGGCGAACTCGGCGGCCATCAACGAGGAGGCGGTGGGGTCGGTGCGCAGGTTCAGGATCGCCTGGCGTGCGCCGGGCGCGACGGTGAAGCGCCCGCCCGACTGGCCGATCGCATCGGCGGCCCAGCCGAGGCCGTGTTCGGAGCCGTGCTTCTTCACCACGGCCAGCCAGCTTTGTTCAAGGAACTGGTAGAGGCCGGTCGCCGACGAGGTGCCCGCGCGCGCGCTGGCGTTGAGCCCGGATTCGAGCTTCGCCTGCCCCAGCAGATAGTCGAAATCGACGCCCGTGCGGCTGGATGCCAGCGCGATCGCCGATTGGACCTTGGACGTGGAAACGGGTTGAACGGTCATGCCGGATGCGAGAAGCCCCTGTTGTCAGCGGGGATCTAGCAAGGGGCGTGCCAAGTTGGGTTTGTGGACTTCCCTCTCCCCGGAGGGGCGAGGGCGAGGAGATAGGCGGCAAGGGGTTGCCGGTGTTGCCGGCCGGGATTGCCGTGCTGCCGGTCAGGCGTAGGCGCGCATTCCTTGCGCGGCGTAGGAATTGCCAAACTGGCCGGTCAGGGTCTGGAGGCGGCGGCGGACATTGGCGGCCATCAGGTTGACGTAGATCCGGCACGTCTCGTTCAGGCGATCGGCCTCGTCGGCCAGCTCGCGCAGATCGGGACCAGCCGGGCCGGTGCCCAGCGCCGACAGTTCCTCGATCGCGACCAGCTTCGTCTGGGTGGCGCGTTCCAGCCCCGCGACGTCGTTGGCGCGCAGCGCGGCGATTTCCTGATGAAGCGCCTCGATCACCCGGATCAGCGCGTCGCGTCGTGTCACTGGCCGTTCCAGTTCAGCTTCAGGGCGATCATCTGGTCGGCGATGGTCGCCGGCAGGATCGGGAATTCACCCTTTTCGATGGCCCGCTTGATCGTGGCCACGCGGTCGGTATCGACCGGGGGAGACTTGGCGAGGTCGGCGGCGAGGCCGCTCAGGGCCGCGGTGTCGGCGCCGCCCTTGCGGGTCGCGCCGGCATTTGCCGCCTGGGTGGCGGGCGCGGTGGCCGCAACCGTGCCGACGCGAATGATCTTCGCATCTCCCGATATCGGCCTTGAGCTTACTGCGTCCACCATGTCACCCCCGTTGAGGTCTCCTTTGCATAGGGAGAAACGACCGGGAGTGACGAACCTTTAGGATTTATTCGTAACCGGCCAGGGTCGCGTGACCGGCGGCGAGGGCGACCACCTGGACCGGCTGCTTTGCGGTGTCGATCCGCACCATGAAGCGGGCGCCGGGGGCCGCATCGCCCATCGCGACGCCTTCGCGCGAGATGGAGAAGCCGTTCGATCCCGCCTCGATCATCACGGGGTCGCCGCGGCGGATGACCGGCGGCTCCCTGGTGGTCGCGGGTGCCATGGCCGGGCGCAGCGCGGCGGGCGCGGCCACCGCGGCGGCGGGACGGTTCACGGGCACGAAGATGCGCCAGTCCGGTCCGGCACAGGCGATCACTACCGCATCCTGCGCGGGCGTGCGCCACGAAATGGCGACGGTGGGACATTGCGCGAGGCGCAGGCGCGGATCGACCGCGGTACGCGCGCCCCCCACCTCTCCAACGGCGTGGCCGGTGAAGGCGGCAACCGCGCGGTCCAGGCCGGCCGTATCCTGAAAGGCGACGGCGGCGAGCAGGGAAAGCAGGATCATCAGGGTCTCCGGACAGGTTCGCCGGCAAAGGCGAGCGTGACCATGGCGGTGCGCCGTCCGGGCGCATCGGCGATGGCGATGGAAAGGCGGGGGGCGGCCGGCGCGATCAGCGCGGCGACGGCGCGGGCGCGGTCGGCGGCGAGCACG
This sequence comes from Sphingomonas sp. GM_Shp_2, assembly GCF_026540875.1. Lineage (NCBI taxonomy): Bacteria > Pseudomonadati > Pseudomonadota > Alphaproteobacteria > Sphingomonadales > Sphingomonadaceae > Sphingomonas > Sphingomonas sp. GM_Shp_2. Next base: position 38,647 of record NZ_JALNUQ010000006.1, on the reverse strand, counting down.
GCGCGGCTGCCGGTGGCGGGGTCGACATCGGCGGCGCTGCCGTCGACCGAACCGGTGACGGTAAGCATGACGCGCGGGTCGGCGGCGGCGCTGCGCGCCCAGGCGAGGAGGTCGCCGGATGCGCCATCGGGACGGGCCGATCCGGTGGGGAAACTCACCATTGCGGCGGCCAGCGGCATCGGCGGTTCCCGCGGGGTGGCACGGGGAATTTCAGGGGCGCCGCCAAAGCCCTGGCGAAGCCCGGCAACGAGCGCGGCGCGATCCTGATGCCGGGTCGCCTCGATCAGCGCGAAGCAGCCGACGAGCAGCAGCGCGAGATCGGCAAGCGTGACCAGCCAGATCGGGCGGTTCGGGCGCGGTTCGGGAAAGGCGATCATGCGACGCTGGCCAGCGTCACCGCGCGGCGCGGCGCCTCGCGCGCGGCAAGCGCGGCGAGCGGCGCTTCGAGGCGGGCGCGTTCGGTGGCTTCGGTGCGGGCATTGGTGCGCAGGCGGTGGGCGATGGGCAGGGCGAATAGGTTGCCGAACAGCGCGCCGTACAAGGTGGCGAGGAGGGCAATCGCCATCGCGCTGCCGATCGCGGCGGGATCGCGCAGCGTGGCGAACATCGAGGCGAGGCCGATGAGCGTGCCGATCAGCCCCATGGCGGGCGCCGCCTCCGCCATGCCGGCCCAGACATCGGCGGCGGCGACGTGGCGCTCGATCCGCAAGCTCTGGGCGCGGTTCAGCCCCTCGACGATCGCGGCGGGCGGCTGGCCATCGACGATCGCGGTGACCGCGTCCGCCAGATCGGCATCGGCGACCACGGTGCGGTCGAGCGCGACCACGCCCTGGCGCCGGGCGATCCGGTCGAGCGCGGCGAGCTGGCCGAGCAGCGCGTCGCCGTCGAAGCGGCGGCGGGGCAGCGTGCGCAGCGCCGCCAGCGCGCGGCCGATATCGGCGAGCGGATGGCGCAGCAAGGTGGCGAGCATCGTACCGCCCGCGACGATGGCGAGCGCGACGGGATCGAGGAACTGGTCCAGGGGCGGGAACGCGGTCATGCGCGGGTATCTGCAAGGGTTGGGCCAGTTTGGGGTGGGGCGTGTTTCCCTCGCCTCCGGGGAGAGGGAGGGGACCCGCGGCGCAGCCGTGGGGAGGGTGAGGGGTTGCCAAGCAGTGCTGACGTTTGGGGCAGCCCCTCACCCTCCCACCGCTTCGCGGCGGGCCCCTCCCTCTCCCCGGCGGGGAGAGGGGTAGAGGCGGCAAGGGGGTTGCCGGGTGGCGGCAAAGGGTTGCCGGTTTTGCCGCCGATATGGGGCCGGAGAAGCGATTCCGGCCGGAACGGGCAATTGGCACGGCCATTGCTTTGGATGGCGCGTGCGCAATGGGGCGCCAGGAGAAACCGGCCGGTGGCCAGTGAATCGCTATTCGGGGTGCATGGGGCCGCGCTGGAGGTCCGTTCGCAGCGCATGGGCCTGCTGGCATCCAATATCGCCAATGCCTCCACGCCCGGTTTCAAGGCGCGCGACCTGGATTTCGGCGCCGCGCTGAAGGCGGTCGAGGCGGGGAACACCGGCGCCGACCTTTCGGGGGCGATCGGCTACCGCGTGCCGACCCAGACCTCGTTCGACGGAAACACGGTCGAGCTGAACGAGGAGCAGACCGCGTTCGCCGAGAATGCGGTGCAGTACCAGTCGACGCTGTCGTTCCTGAACGGCCGCATCTCCACCATCACCCGCGCGCTGAAGGGGGAATAAGCCATGTCGGGCCAGCCGCTCTCCATCTTCCAGGTCGCCGGCCGTGCGATGTCGGCAGAGCTGGTGCGGATGAACACGACCGCATCGAACCTGGCCAATGCCGGCGGCATCGCCGGATCGGAGGCCGCCGCGTACAAGACGATGAAGCCGGTGTTCCGCACCAGCTTCGACGCCGCCAGCGGCATGTCCACCGTCGACGTGGAAAAGGTCGTCACCGCCGGGGAGGCGCCGACCAAGCGCTATGACCCGGACAATCCCATGGCGGACAAGGACGGCAACATCTTCGAGGCGGCCGTGGATGAAACGCGCGAGCTGGTCGACATGATGGAGACCGCGCGCACCTACCAGAACAATGTCGAGGTGATGCAGACCGCCAAGTCGCTGATCGTCGACACCCTCAAGCTGGGTCGCTGATCATGGCCGCATCCACCACCTTCGATTCCACCCTGTCGCAACTGGGCATCGCCCGGTCCGGCGGCACCACGGGCACGAGCGCGACCACCGCGACCAAGAACAAGTCGACGATGGACCAGTCCGACTTCCTGAAGCTGATGACCACGCAGCTGAAGAACCAGGACCCGTTCAGCCCGGTCGACAACACCCAGATGGTCGCGCAGATGGCGCAGTTCTCCAGCGTCGCCGGCATTTCGGAGATGAACAAGACGCTGTCGTCGATCATGACGAAGCTGAACGGCACGACGACCAGCGACGCGCTGAGCTATGTCGGCAAGACCGTGCTGACCGAGGGCGGCACCGCATTCCCGCGCACCGGCGGCGGCATTGCCGGTGCCGTCGAACTGGGCGCGGCGGCCAGCGACGTGACCGTGACGATCGCCGACAAGAACGGCGCGGTGCTGAAGACGCTGACCATGGCCAACAAGCCGGCGGGCACCTCCACCTTCGACTGGGACGGCATCACCGATGACGGCCAGACCGCCGGCGCCGGGCCGTACAAGGTGACGCTGTCGGCGCTGAACAACGGCGTGGCGGTGAGCGCCAAGCCGCTGGTCTGGGCGCCGGTCGAATCCGTGTCGCTGCCATCGGGCGGCACCCCCGTCTTGTCGGTGACCGGGCTGGGCCAGGTCGCACTCAGCGCCGTCCGCTCGGTCGGCTGATCCCCTTTCCCATTTCCAGAACAGGAATCCGTCCATGTCCTTCTACACTTCGCTCAGCGGCCTCAAGGCTTCGCAGACCGACATGTCGGTCATCTCGCACAACATCGCCAATTCGGCGACCAACGGCTTCAAGAAGAGCAAGGCGACCTTTTCGGACGTGATGGCGTCCAGCCTGTCGACCGATCCCACCAAGCAGGTCGGGTCGGGCACCGTGGTCCAGCAGAACCGCCAGAACTTCAAGGAAGGCAATTACAACAGCACCGCCTCCGCGCTGGACCTCGCCATCTCGGGCGACGGCTTCTTCGCGGTCAACAATGGCGGCAACCTGTCCTACACCCGCAACGGCGCGTTCCAGGTGGACACGAACGGCATGGTGACCGACGCGCAGGGAAGCAACCTGCAGGTCTATCCGGTCGACCAGAACGGCAATGTGACGGCGACCGGCACCGACGGCTTGATCGGCCTGAAGCTGCCCGAAACGAGCGGCGCACCGGTGGCGACGGGCAAGGTTACGCTGGACGTGAACCTGTCTTCGTCCGCGACCGTCCCGAAGGGGCCGTTCAACCGCACCAACGCGACGACCTACAACAACTCGACCACCACCACGATCTACGACGCGGCGGGTAACGCACAGTCGGTGGTCAACTATTATGTCCGCAACGAGATGCCGGCAAATTCCACCACGACGAGCTGGTCGGTGTACAGCTTCGTCGGCGAGCAGCCGCTGCGCTCCGGCGGGACCAGCCCGCAGACGATGACCTTTGATGCGTCGGGCACGATGACCGCGCCGCAAAAGCCGGTCGAGTTCGACGCCTTTTTGCCGAAGGGTCAGGCGACGCAGCAGTCGTTCACGCTGGACTATACCGGCTCCACCGAGATCTCGTCGGTCTTCTCGGTCGACGGGCGCAGCCAGGACGGCGTGGCGCCGGGTACGCTGTCGGGCGTGTCGGTGGACAAGTACGGCCTGATCACCGCCAGCTTCTCGAACGGCGACACCCAGGCGCTGGGCAAGGTGGCGGTCGCCAACTTCAACAACCCCGAAGGGCTGCGCCAGGACGGCAACAGCTACTGGTCGGCGACCGGCCAGTCGGGCAAGGTGAAGCTGGGCGAGGCCAACACGTCGAGCAACGGCGCGGTCATGTCGAGCACGCTGGAGGGATCCAACGTCGACATCACCGAGGAACTGGTCGGCCTGATCGCGGCGCAGCGCAATTTCCAGGCGAATGCCAAGGCGCTGGATACCGCCAGCCAGATCTCGCAGACCATCTTCAACATCCGCGCATAAGCGGCGACTGACGGGAGCCCCCGGTGGACAAGCTGGTCTATACCGCGGCGACGGGCCTGCGCGCGCACATGTCGGCGCAGGCGGCGATCGCCAACAACATGGCGAACGCCTCCACCACGGGCTTCCGGGCCGATCGGGTCGTGTTCGACCGGATCGAGTTGAAGGGGGACGGCACGCAGTTCGAGGCGCGGATGCCGGCGTCGGAGGAAGTGACGGATGCAGACCGGGCCGCAGGGGCGGTGCAGTCGACGGGCCGCGCGCTGGACGTGGCGGTGAACGGCACGGCGGCGTGGCTGGCGGTGCAGGCGGCCGACGGATCGGAAGCCTATACGCGGCGCGGTGACCTGACGGTGGCACCGACCGGCGTGCTGCAGACCGGCGACGGCTTTCCGGTGATGGGCCAGAGCGGGCCGATCACGCTGCCGCCGTACGATTCGCTGACCATCGCGCCCGACGGATCGATCTCGATCATGGCGCAGGGCGATGCCACCGGCCAGCCGCAGATCATCGACCGGCTGAAGCTCGCCTCCACCACCGGATCGAACACGGTGAAGGGACTCGATAACCTTCTGCGGGTAAAAGGCGGAGGCGCGCTGCCCGCGGACATGGACGCCACCGTCCAGGCGGGGGCGCTCGAGGGCTCCAACGTCAATCTGACGCAGGCGCTGGTCGACATGATCGAGAACCAGCGCAGCTACGAGGTGCAGGCCAACCTGATGAAAGAGGCCAAGTCGATGGACGAAAGCAGCGCGCAGCTCCTGCGCATGCCCAGCTGAGGATTAGGGACCGATGTCTTCCGCCGCCATGCATATCGCGCGCACCGGGCTCGACGCCCAGGACATGCGCATGCGCGTCATTTCGAACAACCTCGCCAACGTGAACACCACCGGGTTCAAGAAGGACCGGGCGGCGTTCGAGACGCTGGCCTATCAGGTCGTCACCGCGCCGGGCGCGGCGAGCTCCACCGAGAGCCGCTACGCGACCGGCCTGAACCTCGGCACCGGCGTGCGCATCCAGGGCACTGCGCGGATCGAGAACCAGGGTTCGATGAACACCACGGGCAATTCGCTCGACCTGGCGCTGGACGGCGACGGATATTTCCAGGTGCAGTTGCCGGGCGGGCAGCTCGGCTACACCCGCGCGGGCAATTTCTCGCGCTCGGCCGAGGGGCTGCTGGTCACGGCCGAGGGCTATCAGGTGATGCCGGGCATCACCGTGCCCGAGGGCGCGACCAACATCACGATCGGCACCGACGGCACCGTCTCCGCGAGTGTCGCAGGCCAGACGCAGCCGACCGAACTGGGCCAGATCCAGGTCGCCAGCTTCCCCAACTCCGCCGGGCTCCAGTCCAAGGGCGACAACTACATGCTGGAAACCGCGGCGAGCGGCGCGGCCAATCTGGGTGTCGCGGGCCAGGACGGCCGCGGCAATGTCCGCCAGGGCATGCTGGAGGGCTCCAACGTCAACGTCGTCGAGGAACTGGTCGACATGATCGAGACGCAGCGCGCCTATGAGGTGAATTCCAAGATGATCTCGGCGACCGACGAGATGCTGAAATACGCGAACCAGAATCTCTGATCATGGCGTCACGTATCCCCACCCCCCGTTTCGGCTATTGGATCGAATGCGCGCTGGCGGCCGCCGCCGGCGCCATGGTCATCGCCGCCTTCGCCCCCGTGCCCGCCGATGCCGGCATCTTCGGCAAGAAGGCGCCGAAAGAGGATTTCTCCGCCGCGCATCCGCCGGTTGCGGTGCAGCCGCTGCCCCCGGCGCAGCCGACGGGATCGATCTTCCAGGTCGCCGACGGTTACGGCGCATTGCATGAAGGCTGGCGCGCGCGGCGCGTCGGCGATCCGCTGACCATCGTGCTGGTCGAGCGGACCGCGGCGTCCAAGTCGGCAAGCTCCAAGCTCGACTCGACCGGCGGCTTCGGCATCACCCCGCCCGCTACGGGTCCGCTGTCGCTGTTCAACCCGACCGATATCGGCACCAGCGGCCGGCGCAATTTCGACGGCGCGGGTGCGACGGGTCAGTCCAACTCGCTGTCGGGCGAGATCAGCGTGACCGTGGCGGAGGTCTTCGCCAACGGCACGATGCTGGTGCAGGGGCAGAAGCGCGTCACGCTGAACCGCGGTGACGAGTTCATCCAGATCAAGGGGATCGTGCGCACCGCCGATGTCGGGCTGGACAACCGCGTGCCCTCTACCCGCGTCGCCGATGCGCAGATCGCCTATACCGGCAAGGGCGATGTCGCCCGCGCCAGCCGCCAGGGCTGGCTGAGCCGCTTCTTCCAGACCATCAGCCCGTTCTGAGGACCATCCATTCCATGATCCGCATGCTGCTTGCCTGTCTTGCCGCGCTTCTGGTCGCCGCGCCCGCCCATGCGGACCGCGTCAAGGATCTGGGCGGGTTCCAGGGCATCCGTTCCAACCAGCTGACCGGCTACGGCGTCGTCGTCGGCCTGCCGGGCACGGGCGACGACAATCTGGAATATACGGTGCAGAGCCTGAAGGCCGTCGCCTCGCGCTTCGGCCTGCAACTGCCGCCCAACATGAACCCGGGGATGAAAAACGCGGCGGTGGTGATGGTCACGGCCGAGTTGCCGCCCTTCGCCAAGCCGGGGCAGCGGCTGGACATCACCGTCGCCTCCATGGGCAAGGCGAAGTCGCTGCGCGGCGGCAGCCTGATCCTGACCCCGCTGCTGGGTGCGGACGGGCAGATCTATGCGATGGCGCAGGGCAATCTGGCGGTCGGCGGGCTGGGCGCGGAAGGCGCGGACGGATCGAAGATCGTCGTCAACGTGCCCTCCACGGGCCGCATCCCCGAGGGTGCGACCGTCGAGCGTGCCGTGGCGACCGGGTTCGACACCGCGCCGACGCTGACCTTCAACCTGGCGCGTGCCGATTTCACCACCGCGCAGAACGTCGCCTCGGCGATCAACCAGCGACTGGGCGGCGGCGTGGCGCAGGCGATCGATGCGGTGTCGGTGGCGGTGCGCGCACCCGCTGGCGCGCAGGTGCGCACCGCGCTGATGAGCGAGATCGAGAATCTCGACGTCAACTCGGCCGAGCCGTCCGCGAAAGTTATTGTTAATGCTCGCACCGGAACGGTCGTTATCAATAGCGCGGTCCGGGTCGGGCCGGCGGCGGTGACGCATGGCAAGCTGACGGTGCGGATCGACGAGAACCAGCGGATCAGCCAGCCGGCGCCGTTCAGTCAGGGCCAGACCGCGGTCGAGCAGCGATCGGGCGTGGCGATCGACGAGGAGAAGAAGCCGATGTTCCTCATCAATCCCGGTCCCAAGCTGGCCGATGTGGTAAAGGCGGTGAACGCGATCGGCGCCAGCCCGGCCGACCTGGTCGCGATCCTGGAGGCGCTGAAGGAAGCCGGCAGCCTGAAGGCGGAGCTGATCGTCCTGTGAGCGTGATGCTTCCCCCCGCAGCGACTACGGCCACCGGCGGCATCTCCAGCGATACCCGGCGGCTGTCGTCCAAGAACAATCTGGACAAGGCGGGCGAACAGTTCGAGGCGGTGTTCACCGGCATGATGCTGAAGGCGATGCGCCAGACCAAGCTGGGCGACACGCTGTTCGAATCAAAGGCGCTGGATACGTTTCGCGACATGCAGGACACGCAGGTCGCGCAGACCATGGCGACCGCGGCGCCGATCGGCATCGGCAAGGCGGTGACCGCCTTCCTCGCCAAATCGCAACCGGATCTTAACCAGAGTTCGCCTAACCCGGCGTCATGAGCGACCTGCTCTCCATCGGCGCGACCGGCGTCCGCGCGTATCAGACCGCGCTCACCGCGGTTGGCGAGAATATCGCCAACTCGGGGGTGTCGGGCTATGCGCGCCGCACGGTGGGGCTGAGGGAAGTCGGCATCGCCACCGGGGTCACCGCCTCCAAGTCGAGCGCGGGCGGCGGCGTGATGGTGTCGGGCATCGTGCGCGCCACCGATGTCTATGCCAGCGCCGCGGTGCGCGGGGCGACCACCGAGCTGGCCGCGACCAAGACCACCGGCACCTGGCTGGACCGCATCGAATCGACGATGACCGGGTCCGAGGTGAGCGCACGCATCACCGCATTCTTCGAATCGGCCCGCAGCCTGTCGGCCGAACCGGCATCGAACGCCCTGCGCGCGACGATGCTGGAAACCGCCGGCACCGCCGCGGCCGCGATCACCGCCACCGGACAGGCCTTTGCCCAGGCGCGCGCCGATCTGGACGATAGCGGGCATGCGGCAGCGCGCGACCTGACCTCGCTCGCCCAGTCGCTGGCGCGGGTGAATGACGGGCTCCAGCGCACCGCGACGGGAACGGCGGCATCGGCGCAGCTGGCCGATCAGCGCGACACCATCCTGTCGCAGATGAGCGAGCTGACCGATATCGGTGTGAAGGTGGACCAGATGGGCCGCGCCACGGTGACGCTGGGCAATGCGCCGGGCACACCGTTCGTCACGCTCGATCAGGTCGGATCGGTCAGCTATAATCCCAATGAAAAGAACGGCGCGACGTTCGCGCTGGCGATCAACGGGCAGGTCGGCAACATCACGCCGACCGGTGGCAAGACCGCGGGCATATTGGACAGCGCGACGCGGGTGGCGACCGCCGAGGCCGATTTCGCCGCGATCGTCACCGATTTCGTCAAAGGCGTAAACGGCAACCAGACGGAAGGGGTAGATGCCAAGGGCAATCCTGGTCGCGCCTTGTTCGCCGTCGGCACCAAGCCGACCGAGATCAGCCTGACCACGGGCGACGGCAATCTGATCGCGGCGTCGCGTGGCACCGGTGGCGCGCGCGACGCATCGAACCTGACCGCGTTGCAGAATCTGCGGATCGGCAAGGGCTGGGAATCGCAGGTCACCGGCCTGATCACCAACAATGCAACCGTGGCGCGGCAGAAGGCGACGATCGCCGATGCGCAGACCGCGATCCTGGGCGGGGCCAATACCGCCCTGTCCACGGCGACGGGCGTCAGCCTGGACAATGAGGCGGTGGAGCTGATGCGGTTCCAGCAGGCCTATTCCGCATCCAGCCGCGTGATCCAGGCCGCGCGCGACACCTTCCAGTCCATCCTGGGCATCAACTGATCGGGCGCGCGATGCAGATCTCCTCAAACCTCTTCTACAGCCAGGCGTCATCGCGGATGAACGCGCTGTCGGACCGCGCGACGACGCTCCAGACGCAGATCGCGACCGGCAAGCGCGTGCTGAGCCCGACCGACGACGCGGTCGCCACGCAGAAGATCGCGCAGTTCGACCGGCAGGATGCCGCGGACGGCGTGTACAAGACCAACCTGTCGCTGGCCGGATCGCTGATCGGGCAGGCGGACAGCGCGCTGTCGTCGATGGCGACGCAGGTACAGCGCGCCATCGAACTGACGACCAAGGCGGGCAACGGCACGCTGACCGACGCCAACCGCAAGACGATCGCCGAAGAGCTCGACTCGGTGCTCGGCACGCTGGTGACGCTCGCCAATTCGAACGATGCCCGCGGCCAGCCGCTGTTCGGCACGGCAGCGGGAATGGCGGCGGTGGAGAAGGGCGCGGCGGGCTATACCTTTCCGCCGACCGTGGTGTCGGAAATTCCGATCGCCGATGGCCAGACGATCCAGGCGACCGAGAGCGCCAAGCGTGTGTTCCAGATCGGCGATCCGGTCACCGGCACGAACACGCTGGCCGTCCTCGCCAAGCTGACCGCCGCGTTGCGGGACGGCGGCAACGTGACGGGCGCGGTGGGCGAGGCGCTCGACAAGCTGAAGACCGGCAACGAGCAGATCGCGACCGTGCAGGCGTCGCTGGGCGTACGTGCGACGCGAATCGAGATGCAGCAGGCGTTGCAGACGACCGCGGCGAACGACCGTGCCTCGCTGCGCTCCGACATCGAGGATGTCGACATCACCAGCGCGATCACCGAGATGCAGCAGATCATGACCGTGTTGCAGGCGACCCAGGCCAGCTTCACCAAATTGTCGGGCCTGTCGCTGTTCGATTACCTGAAGTAGTCGGCGCGCGCCCCCCGGGTGGGGGTGGCGGCGCCTTAAGCCGCGGTTTTCGGCGGGTTCCCCAAAAATGTCCTTGGTAACCGGATAGCTACCAAATGCGGTTAACCGTCAGGGTGAACGGCCGCAGCGGCCGACTCTGGGGAAAACCGCCACCATGTTTCCGGCAATCGGCCTCGTCATTCTGTTCGCCATGGTGTTCGGCGGTTTTGCCATCACCGGCGGCTCGCTCGGCCCCGTCTTCCACGCCATCCCGCACGAAATGCTCATTATCGGCGGCGCCGCGGTGGGTGCGCTGGTCATCGGCAATTCGGGCAAGGAGCTGAAGGCGGTTGGCGGCGGCTTGGGCAAGGTGTTCAAGGGGCCGAAGTACAAGAAGCAGGATTATCTGGACGTCATCTTCCTCGTCTCCAAGCTGATGAAGATGCTCCGCACCGAAGGGCCGATCGCGCTGGAGCCGCATGTCGAGGACCCCAAGTCCTCCAGCGTCTTTGCCGAATATCCGCGCCTGCTCTCCGACCATACGCTGACCAACCTGATCGCCGACACGCTGCGCCTCGTCGTCGTCTCCTCGGGCACGCTCGACGTGCATGCGGTGGAGGAGGTGATGGACAACTCGATCAAGACCCATCACCACGAGGTGGAGGGACCGCACACCACGCTGCAGAGCCTGGCGGACGCGTTGCCCGCGCTGGGCATCGTCGCGGCGGTGCTGGGCATCGTGAAGACGATGGGTTCGATCGACAAGCCGCCATCGGTGCTGGGCGCGATGATCGGTTCGGCGCTGGTCGGCACCTTCATGGGCGTGTTGCTGGCGTACGGCATCGTCAATCCGCTCGCCGGGCGGCTGAAGCAGATCATCGATGCGGACGCGGCGATCTATCACGTCGTCAAGCAGATCATCATCGCATCGCTGCACGGCCATCCGCAGCCGTTGGTGATCGAGGCGGCACGCTCCGGCATCGCCCACAAGAACCAGCCGGGCTTTGCCGAGGTGTTCGACGGCCTGCGGGGCCGCTGATCCCATGGCCAGAGCCCCCCACGGCAAGAACGAGCCGCCCAAGATCATCATCGTCAAGAAGATCATCGCCGATGGCCATGGCGGCCATCATGGCGGTGCGTGGAAGGTCGCCTATGCCGATTTCGTGACCGCGATGATGGCGTTCTTCCTGCTGCTCTGGCTGCTCGGTGCGACCACCGAGAAGCAGCGCAAGGGCATTGCCGATTATTTCGCGCCGACGCTGCTCGACACCAAGTCGCTGGGCGTCGGCGGCGGGGTGATGAACGGCGGCGGCGGTGCGGGCGCAGGCCGGCCGCCACCCTCGATCAGCCATATCCAGCAGGTGATCACGCCGGGCCAGGCCAGCAATGGCGGCCCGCTATACGGCACCGGCGAGAAGGGTTCGCTGCGCAATCCCGAAGCGGTGGCGCAGGAGGATCGCGAGGCGTTCAAGCGCGTGCGCTTCCAGGTGGCGCAGACGATGGAGCGCAGCAAGGCCATGGAGAAGCTGGCCAAGCAGGTGCGGTTCGTGCCCACGCAGCAGGGCCTGCGCATCGATCTGGTCGACAATGCCGATTATTCGATGTTCGCGCTGGGCACCACGACGTTGCAGCCCGAGGCATCGGCGCTGATCGGGGCGATCGCCGACGCGACCAAGGGGGTGCCCAACACGATCATGATCCGCGGGCATACCGACAGCCTGCCTTACGGCGATCCGCGCGCGATGAACAACTGGATGCTGTCGTCGGGCCGGGCAGAGGCGACGCGGCGGCGCCTGTTCGCCGGCGGTATCCCCGAGGCACGATTCGAACGGATCGAGGGCGTCGCGGACCGCGAGCCGATCATCACCGCCAATCCCGGCGACCCGCGCAACCGCCGCGTGGCGATCACCCTGCTGTACCGCAAGGGCAGTTTCGGGCGCTGACCGGACCGCCGATCGCAGCATCGGGCAGCGATCGGCAGGCGTGAAAAAGCCCGCCCGGTGGGAGACCGGGCGGGCTTTTTTCGTCACGCAAAGCTGGTCGCGGCAGCGATCAGGCCTCGGCGTCGGCCTCGGCACCCTTGCGCTTGCGGGCAGGCGCCTCGGTCTTGCCGCCGGGCTTGCGACCCAGGCCGATCTTCTTGGCCATGGCCCGGCGCGATTCCGAGTAGTTCTCGGCAACCATCGGATAGTCCGGCTTCAGGCCGTAGCGATCGCGATACTCGGCCGGCGTCAGGCCATGGGTGGCGAGGTGACGGCGCAAGGTCTTGTACGGCTTGCCGTCGATCATCGAGATGATGTGATCCTTGGACGCCAAGGACTTGCGCACCGAAACCGCGGGCGTGTGGTCGCTGGGTGCTTCCTCCGGCTGCGGCTCCGCAGTACCACCGAGCAGCGATTGCACCGTCTCGTGCATCTTGCCAAGAAACGAGGGAACTTCCTCGGCCGACGTGCGAGTATTGGGATTGCCGAGCCAAGCGATGGTCAGTTCGGTTGCAAGCTCAACAGCATTAACGTCGATTGAGTCGTCGGCCATGACACGCTCCTTGGATTGATCTGGCCGTGACGTAGCGTGCCATCGGGTGGCGTCAACCGGGCAAATAGGAGATCGGCTCGAAAAACGGCAATTTGCTCAGAAATGGGTAGCTAGTCGGACGGTGAAACTGGCCTTGCCATGATATTGCAAGTCCGATGATCGGGCAGGTGGCCGGAGCCAATGCTGTGGATCATCTGACCGAGCTTGCCAAAAGCTGATCCGTATCAGTATCGCTGAAACCTTCTTCAATCCCTGCGCTTGCGGCGATGATCCGGATCGCCCCGATATCAGTTGATCAGGATCACCTGATGGACCTACGTCGGTCGGCATCCCGCCGGGCCATGATGTCATCATCGCGAAGCATAGGCTCAACTGCGCGTCTTGTGCGCCAGCCAGTTGTCGAACGCATTCAGGGCGACGCCTGCGATCTTGGTCATTTCGGGAGGAAAGGGCGGCGGCGCCGGAGGTTCCGGCATATCGCGTTTTTCGTCATCCCCGGTTGAGGATTCGGAGCCCGAAGATGCGGCCGGCCCGGCGCGACTGATGGCGCCGGCAGCGGCGATCAGGGCGGCGGCGATCACCTGGCGACCAAGGGGACTGCGAAGCTGATCGAGCAAGGCGCTGCCAAGGCTTTGCAGAGCCGTGAGTGGGGTGCCGCCGCCTGTTTCGGTCTGCCGTGCCGCCTCGGCTGCTTTCCGCTTCCGGTTCTTCTTCTTGCCCATGACGATGCTCCGTTGGTGTGTCGATTATGTAAGACACCACAGGCGATGCGCAAGCGGAGGGGCGGGCGGCGCCGCCGGCACCGATCCGTCATTCAAAGCGTTGGTTTTGCGGAATTTATCGACCCGAGAGGATGATGATGGTGGAAAAAGGCAGCAAGACGGGCAATCGCGCCAGTCGCAGATTGGCGATCGGTCTCGGCATCGGCGCGATCCTCGCGCTGATACTGGTCGCGGTGTTCAGCATGCGTGTGGCCGAACCGGCGGGCGAGCAACGCGCGCCGCCGTCGCAGACGCGCGGCTTGGGCTGACGCCGGAGGGGCCGGGCAGAAACGACATAGGGTGTGTGGCCCTGCGGGCGGTGCTCGCGGGGCCGGGGGGTGGCGTCCCGCATCGTCATGCGTGCACGCCACCACGCGCATCAACCGGGAACGAAAAAGCCCGGCCCCGTCGGTGACGGAGCCGGGCCTGATCGTCAGGAGTCTGAGCTTAGGAAGACTGCTGCAAATTCACCGCTGCGTACTTGCCGCGGCGATCAACCTCGATCTCGAACGACAGGCGATCGCCCTCGTTGAGCGAGCTCATTCCCGCACGCTCGACCGCCGAGATGTGCACAAAGGCATCGGGCTGGCCGTCATCGCGCTGAATGAAGCCGAAGCCCTTCATCGCGTTGAAGAACTTGACGGTGCCCGTCGCCTTCTCACCGGTCAGCTGACGCTGCGGTCCACCGGCGCCACCGGCACCGCCGCGAGGCGCACCGAAGCCACCTTCGCGCGGCTCGCGGGGTTCGCGCGGCGCGCGATCCTGCACCGGCATCGGCTCGCCCTCGATCTTCAGCTCGGTGGCCGAGATGCGGCCGCCGCGATCGACAAGCGTGAAGCCCAGCGGCTGACCTTCGGCCAGACCGGTCAGGCCGGCCTGTTCGACTGCTGAGATGTGCACAAACACGTCCTCGCCGCCGTCATCGCGAACGACGAAGCCGAAGCCCTTCTGGCCGTTGAAGAACTTTACGACGCCGGTGCCTTCGCCGACAACCTGGGGAGGCATGCCGCGACCGCCGCCGAAGCCGCCGCCGAAATCGTCGCCGCCGCCGCCGAAGCTGTCGCGCTTGTCACGCCCACGTCCGCCACGATGCCCGCGGCTGCCTTTGTCGAAACTCATAAGCCCTATTCGTCTTCCCGGTTCGCCCGCAAATCCAATCCTGAAAAACCGAGCGCCGGACGATAGCGCGGTTTTTCGGCGCCGAATCTTTTGCGCCTTATCTCCAGCCATAGCGCACAACGCCACGTCTCGCGAATAAATTCGTGCGCGTTCCTGTCATTTCGCTGAATAAACGATGCTTTGTTGCTCTCACGGCACAATGTGCATTGATGTTTTTCCTAAATTTTCGATTGCAACGCACCGATTGCTGTCGGTCGTGGAGGTACAGAGCGGCATTGAGCCGGCGCCGTCGCGGCGCTAGGGCAGAATGCATGACCGTTCACCTGCACGAAGAAGACATCCCCGCCGACCTGTTCGCACCCGGCGCCGCCATTGCGGTGGATACCGAGACGATGGGCCTGATCACGCCGCGCGACCGGTTGTGCGTGGTGCAACTGTCCGACGGCGGCGCGGACGAGCATCTGGTGCGCTTCGGACCGGGTAGCGACTATGCCGCGCCCAACCTGCGCGCGCTGTTGTCCGACCCCGACCGGCTGAAGCTGTATCATTTCGGGCGGTTCGATATCGCGGCGATCCGGCATTATCTGGGCGTGGTCGCCGGGCCGGTTTACTGCACCAAGATCGCCTCGCGGCTGGTGCGGACCTATACCGATCGGCACGGGCTGAAGGAGCTGGTGCGCGAACTGCTGGGGCAGGAACTGTCCAAGGCACAGCAATCGTCCGATTGGGGGGCGCCCGAATTGTCCGAGGCGCAAAAGGAATATGCCGCCTCCGACGTGCGTTACCTGCACCGGTTGAAGGCGGAACTGGACCGGCGGCTGGTGCGTGAAGGACGGATGGAGATCGCACAAGCGTGCTTCGACTTCCTGCCGGCGCGTGCGGAACTGGACCTGGCCGGCTGGCCCGAGATCGACATCTTCGCCCACGCCTGAGGGAGCGCGCATCCATGTCCGCCATCGCCGAGCGCGAACGATCGCAGCGTCAGATCTGGGCGGCGCCGGGCAGCCGGCACGACCGGGTGATCGCGGTCGCGCGCTGGCTGTTGCCGGCGTCGATCGGGGTGCTGGCGGCATTTCTGGTGATGGCGCCGGTCTATTCGTCGGGCGATGTGTCGTTCGTGCTGGACAAGAACAAGGTCGAGGTGGCGAAGGAGCGCTTGAAGATCCAGGCGGCGCAGTATCGCGGGCAGGATACGAAGGGGCAGCCGTTCGAGCTGACCGCGGGATCGGCGTTGCAGCGCAGTTCGGCCGAACCGGTGGTGCAACTGCGTCAGTTGGCAGCGGAAATCCGGCTGAGCGACGGCCCCGCCAGCATTCGCGCGAACACCGGGCGCTATGACATGCGCACCGAGCAGGTGCGGCTGGACGGACCGCTGAACGTGCAGTCCGAGGGCGGCTATTCGCTGCAAACGCGCGATGCGACGGTGGACCTGCACCAGCGCACGCTGGAAAGCGGCAGCGCGGTGACGGGACGGACCAAGCAGGGCACGTTCAGCGCCAACAAATTGCGCGCCAACCTGGAGGACAGAACGGTGACGCTGGACGGCAATGCACGCTTGCGGATCGTGCCGTAAAAGCCGAGATAGCGCGCCATGCAGACGCACCTCGCATCCGTTCTTCTGGCTCCCGCCCTTTTGACGGTGACCGTCGCGCTGGCGGGGCCCGCCGTCGCGCAGCAGCGGCACAACAGCCGCGCACCGATCGATTTCGGGGCGGATCACATCGAGTTGCAGGACAAGGCGAACCGCGCCGTGCTGGTCGGCAACGTATCGGTGCGCCAGGCGGAGATGACGCTGAACGCGGCGCGGATGACGGTGGCCTATACCGGCCAGGTGATCGGGGGTAATCCGCAGGTGTCGCGACTGGATGCATCGGGCAGCGTCGTCGTGCGCCGACCGGACCAGACCGCGCGCAGCCAATATGCGATCTACGATCTCAATCGCCGGGTGATCACCATGCTGGGCGGCGTGTCGCTGACCCAGGGCGGGAATACGGTGAATGGCGGGCGGCTGACGATCAACATGGATACCGGCCGCGCGGTGATCGACGGTTCGGCGGTGGCCGGTGGCGGTAACAACGGTGCGGCGGCGCCGAACGGCACGACGCGCACGAACGGCCGGGTGACCGGCACCTTCTCGGTGCCCGACCGCAACTGATCGTCAAATTTGCAGGCGTGCGCCGCCGGTCGTAAAGGACGCGATGTGATGGACCAGACAGACGCTCCCGATACGATCCAGCAGGCGCGGCCCACGCCCGAGCCGATCGCCGAGCCGCCGGTGTCGCGCGGCCTGCAGGTGGTGTCGATCGCCAAGAGCTACGACAAGCGCGTGGTGCTGACCGACGTTTCGGTGTCGGTCGGGCGCGGCGAGGTGATCGGTCTGCTGGGCCCGAACGGGGCGGGCAAGACGACCTGCTTCTATTCGGTGATGGGACTGGTGAAGCCCGATTCGGGGCGCATCATGCTGGACGGCGACGATATCACCGGCCTGCCCATGTATCGCCGTGCGGTGCTGGGGCTGGGCTATCTGCCGCAGGAAACCAGCATCTTTCGCGGGCTTTCCATCGAAAAGAACATCCTGACGGTGCTGGAGCTGTCCGAACCCGATCCGAAGGCGCGGGCGGAAAAGCTGGACCGGCTGCTGGAGGAGTTCGGGCTGACCCGGCTGCGCGCTGCGCCCGCCATGGCATTGTCGGGCGGCGAGCGGCGCCGAGCGGAGATTGCGCGCGCGCTGGCCGCCGATCCGTCGATCATGCTGCTCGACGAGCCATTCGCCGGCATCGACCCGATCTCGATCGCCGACATCCGCGATCTGGTGAAGGACCTGAAGCGCCGCGACATCGGCGTGCTGATCACCGACCATAATGTCCGCGAAACGCTGGACATCGTCGACCGCGCCTACATCATCTACGACGGGCGCGTGCTGTTTACCGGATCGCCCGCCGAACTGGTCGCCGATGCCAATGTGCGGCGGCTGTATCTGGGCGAGGGCTTCTCGCTGTAGCGCGATGGCGGCAGGCGGCGTCCTTCCCCTGCCATGGCGGCGCGGATGAGCCTCGCGCCCCGCCTCGATATTCGTCAAAGCCAGTCGCTGGTGATGACGCCGCAGTTGCAGCAGGCGATCAAGCTGCTGACGCTGTCCAACCTGGAGATCGAGGCGTTCATCGCCGACGAGGTGGAGCGCAACCCGTTGCTGGAGGCGCCCGCCACCGACGAGGTGGTGCGGCCCGAACGGGTCGAGCGCGATGCGCCGGCGGGGGCGGACGAGCTGGTGGCGGGCACGGCTCCGGCGGAGGATCGTGCGCTGGACCTCGACTATGCCACCGAAAGCCATCAGCAGGACAGCGTGAGCGACGGCGGGGCGGCGCTGGACGGCGCCCTGGGCCTGACCGGTGGCGGCGGCGGGGCGATGGGGGCCGAGGCGCCCGACCTGGATACGCTGTCCGAGGGCGAGGTGAGTCTGGGCGAGCATCTGGCGGCGCAGGCGGCGGTGGCGGTCGGCGGGGCGGATGCGTTCATCGCGGCGCACCTGATCGACCAGATCGACGAGGCGGGGTATCTGACCGTGGCCACCGCGGAGATCGCCGCGCGGTTGGGCGTGGAGGCCGAGCGGGTGGAGGCGGTGCTGGCCATCGTCCAGACCTTCGACCCTACCGGCGTCGGCGCGCGCGACCTGGGCGAATGCCTGGCGATCCAGGCGCGCGAGGCGGACCGCTACGACCCGTGCATGGCGCGGCTGCTGGATCATCTGGACCTGCTGGCGCGCGGTGATCTCGGCCGGTTGAAGCGCATCTGCGGCGTCGATGACGAGGACATGGCGGACATGATCCGCGAGCTGCGCGGCTACGACCCCAAGCCGGGATGCCGTTATGGCGGCGAGGCGATGCAGGCGGTGGTGCCCGACCTGTTCGTCGCGCGCACCAGAAATGGCTGGGGGATCGAGCTGAACGTCGCGACCCTGCCGCGGGTGCTGGTCAACCGGCGCTATTATCATGAGCTGTCGCATGGGCCGCAGGACAAGGCATCCAAGGCGTGGCTGAACGATTGCCTGGCGAGCGCCAACTGGCTGATCAAGGCGCTGGACCAGCGGCAGCGCACGATCATCCGGGTCGCGACCGAGATCGTGAAGCAGCAGGAGGCGTTTTTCCTGCACGGCGTGGCGCATCTGAAGCCGCTGACGCTGGCAAAGGTGGCCGAGGCGATCGAGATGCACGAATCGACGGTCAGCCGGGTGACGAGCAACAAATATCTGAGCTGTGCGCGCGGGCTGTTCGAGCTGAAATACTTCTTCACCTCGGCGATTCAGGCGGCGGACGGGGGCGACGCGGTATCGGCGGAGGCGGTGAAGAGCGCGATCCGCGCGCTGATCGCGGGCGAGGGGGCCAAGATCCTGTCGGACGATACGCTGGTCGAGCTGTTGCAGGCCAAGGGCTTCGACATCGCGCGGCGCACGGTGGCCAAGTACCGGGAGGCCATGGGAATCGGCAGTTCCGTGCAGCGGCGGCGGGCCCGGGCGCTGGCGGGGTAGGGGTTGCCAAGCAGCGCAGCACTGCTGGGCGCCCCCTCACCCTTCCCACTGCCTGGCGGCAGCGGGCCCCTTCCCTCTCCACCAAACGGGAGAGGGTGTTTTAGATCGCGGCCAGGGCCTGTTCGAAGTCGGCGATGAGGTCGTCGGCGTCCTCCACGCCGATCGAGATGCGCACCAGATTGTCGGTGATGGCGAGCGCGGCCTTGCGTTCGTCGGGGACGGACAGGTGCGTCATCGCCGCCGGATGGCTGGCAAGCGTCTCGGTGCCGCCCAGGCTGACCGCCAGCTTGGCGATGCGCAGCGCGTCGAGGAAGCGGAACGCCTCCGCCTCGCCGCCTTTCAGGTAGAGCGAGAAGGTGGAGCCGGCGCCGGTGCAGTGGCGGTCGTAGATATCCTGCTGGCGCGGGTCGGTGATGAAGCCGAGATAGCCCATCCGCTCCACCTTCGGGTGATCGCGCAGATAGGCGCAGACCCTGGCGGCGTTCTCGCCGGCGCGGCTCATGCGGAGTTCCAGCGTCTCCAGGCTGCGGAGCAGCATCCAGGCGGTGTTGGGGTCGCAGATCGTGCCGATCGTGTTGCGCATCGAGCGGACGGTGTTGATCAGCGCCTTCGACCCCAGCACGCCGCCCGCGACCAGATCGGAATGGCCGCCGGCATATTTGGTGAGGCTGTAGACGACGAGATCGGCGCCGTGGCGCAGCGGCTGTTGCCAGAGCGGCCCCAGAAAGGTGTTGTCGATCGCGATCGGCGGCCGGTTCTCGCCGGGGAAGCGGGCGTCGCGGGCGGCGACCACCGCCTCGATATCGACCAGCACATTGGTGGGGTTCGCCGGGCTTTCCAGATAGATGAGCGCGATGCGGCCGTCGCCGGCGCGTTCCAGCACGCCCTCTATCTCCTCACGGGTGGCGCCGGCGGGGAAGTCGAGCCACTTGACCCCGAAACGGCCGAGCACGCGGCCGATCAGCGTTTCGGTGGCGGCATAGAGCGGGCCGGAATGAACGATGGTGTCGCCGGGCTGGACCAGCGACAGGAACAGCGTGGCGATCGCGGCCATGCCGCTGGAAAAGGCCAGCGCGTCCTCCGCCTCCTCCCAGATGGCGAGGCGATCCTCGAGTATTTCCTGATTGGGGCCGTTGAAGCGGGAATAGACCAGACCCTCCGCGCCGCCGGGCCGCTTGCCGGTCACGCCCTCGAAATGGCGTTTGCCGGCGGCGGCGTTGGGGAAGACGAAGGTCGAGGTGAGAAAGATCGGCGGTTTCAGCGAGCCTTCCGACAGGGTCGGGTCATAGCCATGGCCCATCATCATCGTGGCGGGTTTCAGCTTGCGGGCGCCGAGCGTACGGGGCTCGGCCTTGGGCGCATTGGGCTGGGGCGTGCCGGTGAGATCGGATTCGTCGGGCATGCGCTGGTCTCCTGCGAAGGGGGCCGCCTCTGTCGGGCGGGATGGGGGCAGGGGAGCGGCGGCGATGGGGGAAGGGAAAGGGCGTGATTCGCGGCACTTGCTCGGTTCACCCGCGGAAGTGGACACTACGTCCCCCCTTGCGTGTCCACTTACCTTTTTTGCAATCGTGCTGGTTGGAAGAAGGTGGAGGGAGCGAGCCTGACCCATGACCGGAACATAGCGGAAACGGGGTGTGTAGGACAGCGCCTCCTTCCGCGCCGCGTGCCGGGGGGCTTGGCCCGTACGATCGCGATCGTGTCCGGTTCTAGTCGGGCAGGCCGATCAGGCTGATCTGGCGGCCGTAGGAGGGTTCGGCGCGGTGGGTGGCGCGGCGGTAGCTGAAGTAGCGGTCGGCCTGCGCGTAGGTATCCTGGCCGAGTGCGGCGACGCGGGTGATGCCGGCGGCGGCGAGGCGGTGGGCGACATAGGCTTCGAGATCGAAGCGGTGGTGGTCGGCACGCGCCGGCTGGAAGAAGCGCTCGTTGGCGGGGTCGGCGGCGGTAAAGCGGGCCAGGAAGGCGGCGTCGATCTCGTAGCTGGTGCGGGCGATGCAGGGGCCGATCGCGGCGACGATGCGGGCACGGTCGGCGCCGAGCGCCTCCATCGCGGCGAGGGTGGCGTCGGTCACGCCGGCAAGCGCGCCCTTCCATCCGGCATGGGCGGCGCCGATGACGCCCGCATGGGCATCGGCGAAGAGGACGGGGGCGCAGTCGGCGGTGAGGATGCCGAGAAGGAGGCCGGGGCGGTCGGTGACGAGGGCGTCCCCTTCGGGTCGGACATCGTCCTCGGGCGCGGTGCGCAGGGTGACGGCCTCGGCGGAGTGGATCTGGTAGAGGGTGACGAGGCGGGCGCCGGGGAGGACCGCGTCGCGGGCGCGGGTGCGGTTTTCCTGCACGGCGTCGCGATCGTCCTCCGAACCGAGGCCGACGTTCAGGCCGTTGTGGAGGCCCGTGGAGACGCCGCCGGCTCGGCCGAGGAAGCCGTGGGGGATAGGGGTGAGGAGCGGGGTGGTTAGGGGGGTTATGGTCATGTTTGGGGTTCCGGCATTATTTCCCTCTCCCCGGTGGAGAGAGGAGTGTTGGGTCGGTCATGCCCCCGGCATGACCTGAACAGCGCGGGGCGCTGTTCACCTGATGCTCCCCGGAGGGGAGAGGGCTTTTTCTTGTTATAGGGGCAGGCGCATTATGCGGTCTTCGTCGATCGTGTCGCCGACCGCGAAGTCGTAGCGGCCGACATCCTGGAAGCCGTAGCGGGCGTAGAAGCGCTTGGCGCGGTGGTTGTCGACAAAGACCGAGAGCAGCATTTCGGACGCGCCATGCGCGGTGGCGTGGGCGAGTGCCCAGTCCATCAGGGCGGGGCCGATGCCGGCGCCGAGCCATGGCTGGCGCACGTAAAGCTGGTGGAGTTCGATCGCGTTCGCCGACCACTCGCCGGGAAAGGCGACGGGGCCGAGCTTGGCGAAACCGGCAATGCGGTCGCCGTCCAGCGCCACCTGAATGTGCCAGCCGGGGCGGCCGATCTGGGCGGGGAGGCCGGCGGGGCCGAACGCTTCGTCGAGGAAGGTGGCGAGGTCGCCGGCGCCGTAGAGGGTGCCGAAGGTTTCGGTAAAGGCGGCGCGCGCGCAGGCGGCGAGCGCGTCGGCATCCTCCGCGCGGGCGGGGCGGTAGCGGATCATTCGCCGTATCCGGCCGGCACCGGCCAGTCGGGCCGGGTGATGGCAAGCGCGCGGAACAGCGTGCCCATCGCGTCCATCAGCCGGGTCCGGTCGGCGAGCAGCGCGTCCGCCCTGTCGGGCGTGCGGCGCGCGAGCGCGGCGGTGCGCTGGTCGATGCCGAGCTGGCCGAGCAGGTCGCGCTGGGTGACGGGGCCGAAGGCGGTGGCGCCGGCGCTCTGCGCGGCGGCGGCGAGCGTGGTGAAATCGACATGCGCGGACAGGTCGTGTTCGCCCGGCGCCTCATAGGGGTTGGCGAAGGCGTGGCCGCGCACCGCCTGCAACGTGTCGGCGAGTGCGGGGCCCTCATAGCCATAGTCGATGGCGAGCATCGCGCCGCCCTGCGCGACGATCCGGGCGGCGAGGCTGCGCATGATCGCGACCGAATGGGGCGACACCTCGATGATCGAGCCGGGGGCGGCATCGCGTAAAGGCTCGGGGATGACCGCGATCGGCACGGCCGGGCCGGCGATGGGGAGGAACAGCGTATCCTGCGCCGCGATCAGGCGTTCGTGCCACCCCTCGCCGCGCCGGACCAGCTGGCGGATGGGAAGCGCGTCGAAAAATTCGTTGGCGACGACGATCAGCGCAGGCTCGGTGGGCAGCGTGTCCACCGTGTCGTGCCAGGTCGCGTGCGGCACGCGCGCCCTTTGGGCGTCGCGCAGTGCAGGGCTGGTCTCGACGAAATGGACGGGGGGCGCGAGCCCGGCCCTGTTCATCGCCCGCAGCGCATCGGCGGCAAGCGTGCCGCGGCCGGGGCCGAGTTCGACCCAGGCGACCTCCGGACGGCCGGCGCGGTCCCATAGGTCGGCGCACCACAGGCCGATCAGTTCGCCGAACATCTGGCTGATCTCGGGACTGGTGGTGAAGTCGCCGCCGGTGCCCAGCGGATCGCGGCTGGCGTAATAGTGCGCGTTGGCCGCGGCCATGTACTGCGACAGCGGGATCGGGCCAGCGAGCGCGATGGCGCGGGCCATGCGCTCGGGCAGAGCCTCCTCGGCGGTGCGGACGAAATTGGCCGGGGGGATCAGGGGGGAGTCGGACGACATTCAGGCGACGCTGTTCGGGCCGGCGATCGGCTCTACCCGCTGGCGGCGCTTCGGCGCGGTGAGGACGAGGTACAGGCCGCCGGCGATCATCGGCACGCACAGCCACTGGCCCATATGGAGGCCGGTCTGTTCGGCAAATGCCCGCAACTGGCTGTCGGGTTCGCGGAAAAATTCGACGGTGAAGCGAGCCAGGCCATAGCCGAGCACGAACAGGCCGACGAGCCGGCCCGGCTCGTAGCGTGCCTTTGTGCGCCAGAAGGCGAACCACAGGACGGCAAAGAGCAGGAGGCCCTCAAGCCCCGCCTCGTAGAGCTGGCTGGGATGGCGGGCGGGATCGGGGATGCCGAAGGGCACGGTGCGCGGAAAGACGATCGCCCAGGGCACGTCGGTCGGTTTGCCCCAGAGTTCGCCGTTCACGAAATTCGCCAGCCGGCCGAAGAACAGGCCGAAGGGAACGCAGCAGGCGATATAGTCATGGACGCGCAGCCAATCGAGCTTGTGCTTGCGCGCGAACAGGATGAGGCCGAGCGAGGTGCCGATCACCCCGCCATGGAAGCTCATGCCGCCGTCCCACAGCCGCAGGATGCGCAGCGGGTGGAGGATCATTTCCGGCGCGTAGAACAGCACATAGCCGATACGGCCGCCCAGGATGATGCCGAGCGTGGCGTAGAACACCAGATCGTCGGCATGGCGCCGCGCCATCGGGGCACCCGGTTGGGCCAGCAGCTTCAACAGATACCACCAGCCGATGAGAATGCCGGCGATATAGGCCAGGCTGTACCAGCGCAGCGTGAAGAAGCCGATCGAGAAGACATCCGGGTGCAATCCCAGATCCTCGAAGCGGATATGGCCGGTGGCGGCCGCGAGCAGTTCGATCAAGGCTTTTCCCTCATGGTCCGCGTCTGCATAGTGGCGGGCAACGGCAAGACCAAGAGCCCGATAAAGGAGAGAGCGATGCGGACCGAGCTGGACGGGCGGATGGACGCGGCGGTGGCGGCGCTGACCGGCGCGGGCGGGCCGCTGGCGCTGGGCTCGATCACCAGACAAGGGCTCGACCTGCCGGTGATCGCGGCGGCACCGCCCAGCCTGCCCGCCTATTTCGCGCATTTTTGTGCGCAGCATGGTGCGGCGACCTTTCTGGTATCGGGCGAGGAGCGGCTGAGCTTTACCGAGACCTATGATGCCGCGGTGCTGGTGGCGAACGGGCTGGCGGCGCGCGGGGTGAGGAAGGGCGACCGGGTGGGCATCGCGATGCGCAACTCGCCGGCGTGGATCGTGACCTATATGGGCGTGCTGATCGCGGGCGGGGTCGCGACGCTGTTGAACGGATGGTGGCAGGCGGACGAGCTGGGGCAGGCGACGCGCGACGTGGCATGCGCGCTGATCGTGGCCGACCTGCCACGGGCCAAGCGGTTGGAGGGGGTGGCCGATCTGGCCGCGCCGGTGCTGGTGCTGGACGACCATCTGCCGCTGGGACAGGCACTGGGCCCGCTGATGGCGCCGGAGGAAGGCGATGCGGTGCCGCTGCCCGCGGTGGGGCCGGACGATCACGCCACGATCCTGTTCACCAGCGGATCGACCGGGCGGTGCAGGGGGGCGCTGTCCGACCACCGGGCGGTGGTGCAGGGGACGTTCAACTTCCTGACCCAGGCGATGACGATGCTGAGCATCGCCACCGCCGACGGCAACCCGCCGCAAGGGCAGCCGGCCACGCTGCTGAGCCTGCCGCTGTTCCACGTCACCGCCGAGGTGCCAGTGATGCTGCAAAGCTTCGCCATGGGGCGCAAGCTGGTCCTGATGCCGAAATGGGATGCGCAGGAGGCGATGCGGCTGATCGCGGCGGAGCGCGTGACCTATTTCGTGGGCGTGCCGCTGATGGGGCTGGAGATGCTGAACCATCCGAGCCGTGGTCAGTACGACCTGTCGTGCCTGGTCGACCTGGCGGCGGGCGGCGCGCCGCGGCCGGTGGAGCATGTGCGGCGCATCGCGGCCGAGATGGGCGGGACGGCGCCGCTGATCGGTTATGGCCTGACCGAGACCAACGCGACGGGATCGGGCAACTGGCGCTCCAACTATCTGGCGAAGCCCGATTCGGCGGGGCGCGCCTCGCCGCCGCTCGTGGAGCTGAGAATCGTCGACGATGACGGGCGGCCGGTCGCCCAGGGGGCGCGCGGCGAGGTGGCGATCCGGTCGGTCGCGAACTTCCGGGAATATTGGGGGCAGCCGGAGGCCACCGCGGCGGCCTTTACCGCGGACGGCTTCTTCCGGACGGGCGATATCGGCCTGCTGGATGCGGACGGCTATCTGTTCATCGTCGATCGCAAGAAGGACATCATCATCCGCGGCGGCGAGAACATCAGCTGTCAGGAGGTGGAGGCGGCGCTCTATGCGCATGCCGGGGTGGCCGAGGCGGCGGTGTTCGGGCTGGAGGATGCGCGCATGGGCGAGGTGCCGGGCGCGGTCGTCCACCTGCACGACGGTGCGGACGTGGATGCGGCCGGGCTGGAGGCGTTTCTGGGCGAGCATCTGGCGGCGTTCAAGGTGCCGCGCCGCATCTGGATCGTCGACGAGGCGCTGCCCCGGCTGGGCACCGAGAAGATCGACAAGGTGACGCTGAAGGCGCGGTACCGGGCGCTGGTGGCGGTCTGATTGGGTCGCTAAGGCGCCGGCCATGACGATGATCGGCAGGCGGACAGTGCTGGTGGGGGGCGGGGCCGGACTGGGGCTGGTCGTGGCCTGGGGGCTGTGGCCACGCGACTATGCGCCGGGGCTGACCGTGGGGCCGGACGAGCGGGCGTTCGGCGCATGGCTGAAGATCGGGCGAGACGGGCATGTCACGGTCGCGGTGCCGCAGGCCGAGCATGGGCAGGGCGTCTACACCACCTTGCCGCAGATCGTGGCGGACGAACTGGGCGCGGACTGGCGCACCGTGGCGGTGACGCCGGCGCCGGTGCATCCGCTTTATGCCAATCCGCTCGGGCTGGACGAATTGTTCGAGCATGGGTTCGACGCGGTGCCGGCATCCTGGCGGGGCGAGTGGGCGACGCGGAATGCGGCGATGGTGACGGCGGCGTCCTCGTCCGTGCGGGTGTTCGAGGGGCCGGCGCGGGAGGCGGCGGCGGCGGCGCGCGCGCTGTTGATCCAGGCGGCGGCGCGGCGCTGGGACGCGGACTGGGCGGATTGTTCGACCGAGGCGGGGTTCGTCACCCATGCGGGCAAGCGGCTGCGCTTTGCCGAGCTGGTGGACGATGCCGTGCGCGAGACGGTGCCCGACCCCCTGCCGATCGGGGTGCAGGGCGCGGGCGCGCTGATGGGCAAGGCGGTGCCGCGACTGGATGCGCCGTCGAAGGTGGACGGGTCGGCCAACTTCACCGCGGACATCCGCCTGCCCGACATGGTGCATGTCGCGGTGCGCCAGGGACCGATCGGCAGCCGGCTGGTCGGCATCGACCGGGCGGCGGCGCGTCGAGTGCCGGGTGTGGTCGAGGTGATCGAGACGGACGACTGGGTCGCGGTGGCGGCGGCGACGTGGTGGACCGCGACGCGCGCGCTGGATGCCAGCCATCCGCGCTTCGCCGGCGAAGGGCCGGCGCCCTCCACCGCGTCGATCGCAGCGGCGCTGGACGCGGCGTTGAAGGACGATGGCCGATCGGTGGCGGCGGTCGGCGATATCGAGGCGGGGCTGTCGGCGGGGCAGGCGGTGCGTGCCACCTACCGCGTGGCGCCGATGGTGCATGGCGGGATCGAGACGCCGGGCGCGGTGGCCGCGTACCGGGACGACCGGCTGGAGATATGGGCGCAGACCCAGGCGCCGGCGCGGGCGCGCGCGGTGGCGGCCGCGGCGGCGGACCTGCCCGAATCGCGCGTGACGGTGCATGCGATGATGATCGGCGGATCGTTCGGCGCGGCGCTGGAGCATGATGCAGTGGCGCAGGCGGCGCGGATCGCGATGCAGCTGAAGCGCCCGGTGAACCTGATGTGGTCGCGCGGCGAGGCGTTGTTGCATGATTATTACCGCGCGCCGGCGGTGGCCGCGATGAGCGCGCGGCTGGGGGCGAACGGCGCGGTGCTGGGCTGGCAGGCCAAGATCGCGGCGCCGGCGACGGGCGGGGCGCTGGCGGAACGGCTGGTGCCGGGCCTGCCGCGGCGGATGCTGCGCGAAACCTATGCGACGGGCGGGGCGGTGCCGCCCTACCGGGTGGCGGCGCTGGCGGTCGACCACCACCGCGCCAATATCGGCGTGCCGACCGGGCATGTGCGGGGCGGGGCGCATGGGGCCAATTGTTTCTTCAACGAATGCTTCGTCGACGAACTGGCGCGGGCGGCGGGGGTGGAGCCACTGTCCTTTCGCATCGGGATGCTGGGGGGCGAGCCGCGGCTGGCGCGCTGCCTGTCCACCGCGGCGTCGCTGGGCGGATGGGAAGGCGGCGTGCCGGACAGCGGGCAAGGCATTGCCGCCCATGGCTTTCGCGGCAGCTATATCGCGGTGATGGCCGAGGCGCGGATGGGGCCGGGCGGGCGGCCAGTGGTGGAGCGGCTGGTCGCGGCGGTGGATTGCGGGCGGATGGTCAATCCGGACGTTGTGCGCCAGCAGATCGAGGGCGGGCTGATCTTCGGACTGGCGAGCGCGATCGGCGCGGCGACGGGCTTTGCCGGCGGGCTGGCGACGGCGCGCGGGTTCGACCGGCTGGTGCTGCCCCGCCTTGCCGACACGCCCGACATCACCGTCGAGTTCGTCGCATCGGACGAGCCGCCGGGCGGGGTGGGCGAGCTGGCGGTGCCGCCGGTCGCGCCCGCCATCGCCAACGCATTGTACGCATCGGGCGGCTTCCGCATTCGCACATTGCCATTACATGGGGCGCCATGAACCTTCCCGCCGGGCACCCCGCCATTCCTTCGCCCAAGATCGGCGTGCTGCTGATCAACCTGGGCACGCCCGATGCGGCGGACCCACCGGCGGTGAAACGCTATCTGGGCGAGTTCCTGTCGGACAAGCGCGTGGTGGAGCTGCCGGCGATCGCGTGGCAGCCGATCCTGCGCGGCATCATCCTGACCACGCGACCGAAAAAATCCGCCCATGCCTATCAACAGGTATGGCGCGAGGACGGGTCGCCGCTGGCGGCGATCACCAGGGCGCAGTCCAAAGGCTTGCAGGGTGCGTTCGGCGAGGGCGTGATGGTCGACTGGGCGATGCGCTATGGCCGGCCGGCGATCGGCGACCGGATCCAGGCGATGAAGGAGGCGGGGGTGGAGCGCATCCTGCTGGCGCCGCTCTATCCGCAATATTGCGCAGCGACCACCGCCACCGCCAACGACAAGGCGTTCGCGCATTTGGCGAAGATGCGCTGGCAACCGGCGATACGCACGCTGCCGCCCTATTATGACGATCCCCTTTATATCGATGCGCTGAAGACCAGTCTGGAGGCCGGGCTGGCGGCGCTGGATTTCGCGCCGGATGCGATCCTGGCGAGCTTTCACGGCATGCCGCAGCGGACGCTGGAGCTGGGCGACCCCTATCATTGCCATTGCCGCAAGACGGCGCGGTTGCTGAGCGAAGCGATGCAGGAAACCCTGGGGGGACGCGAGCTGATCGTGACCTTCCAGTCGCGCTTCGGGCGGGCCAAGTGGCTGGAGCCGGCGACCGACACGGTGCTGGAGGCGTTGCCGGCCAAGGGCGTGAGGAAGGTCGCGATCCTGGCGCCGGGATTCTCCGCCGACTGCCTGGAAACGCTGGAAGAACTGGCGATCCGCGGGCGCGAGAGTTTCGAGGGCGCAGGGGGCAAGCACTTCGCCTATCTGCCCTGCCTGAACGATAGCGAGACGGGGCTGGCGATGCTGCGCGCGCTGCTGTCGCGCGAGTTGCAAGGCTGGGTTCCGTAAGGGAAAACCCGAAAGCCCCATTGCGGTGCGATCTTCGCACCCGTAGCATCGATCACGTCAAACCAAGGGAGAGGCTGATGGCACGAGTAGCGATCGTAACCGGTGGAACGCGCGGAATCGGCGAGGCGATCAGCCTTGCCCTGAAGGATGCCGGCATCACCGTTGCCGCCAATTATGCCGGCAATGACGAGCGGGCCCAGGCCTTTACCGAGCGGACGGGGATCAAGGCGTACAAGTGGGACGTCGCCGATTATGACGCATGCCAGGCGGGTGTCGCCAAGGTGGCCGAGGAACTGGGGCCGGTGGACATCATCGTCAACAATGCCGGCATCACCCGCGACGGCACCATCCTGAAGATGACCTACCAGATGTGGAAGGAGGTCATGGACACCAATCTCGGCGGTTGCTTCAACATGGCCAAGGCGGCGTTTCCGGGCATGCGCGAGCGCAAATGGGGCCGCATCGTCAACATCGGTTCGATCAACGGGCAGGCGGGCCAATATGGCCAGGTGAACTATGCCGCCGCCAAGTCGGGCATCCACGGCTTCACCAAGGCGCTGGCACAGGAAGGTGCGCGCGCGGGCGTGACGGTGAACGCGATCGCGCCGGGCTATATCGACACCGACATGGTGGCGGCGGTGCCCGCCGACGTGCTGGACAAGATCGTCGCCAAGATTCCCGTCGGCCGGCTGGGCCAGGCGAGCGAGATCGCGCGCGGTGTGGCGTTCCTGTGTTCGGACGAGGCCGGCTTCGTGACGGGATCGACGCTGTCGATCAACGGCGGGCAGCATATGTATTGATTTAGAACCCTCTCCCCCGCGGGGGAGAGGGTTCTAAGAACAGGAAAGCCGGCCCCTGGTACATGGGGGCCGGCTTTCATCCTCGATACACTACGCGAGGAATTCGTGCTGCCGATCAGCGGCAGAAATTGGGGCGGTCGGACCGGTCGATCGCGCGGCCGGCAAGAGCGCCGGCACCTGCACCCAGGATCGTGCCGAGAGCACGGTCGCCGCGGGTGTCGACGGTGCGGCCGAGCAGGCCACCGGCGATCGCGCCGATGATGGTGCCGCCGTCGCCGTCCTTGCAGGGGTTGCGACCACGATCCCGATAGCCGCGATCGTCGCGCCAGCCGCGATCGTTGCGGTAGCCACGATCGTAGCGGCCGCGATCCCGATAGCCGTCGCGATTGTAGCCGCGGTCGTAGCGGTCGCCATAATAGCCGTAGCGCTGTGCCTCTGCGGGGGCGGCGGCGACCAGCGAGCCGGCGGTCATCGCCAGTGCGGCACCAGCAAGCGACAGGCTCTTGATAAGCGGAACCTTGAACATCGTCTTCACTCCCGTTTCGTCTTCGCGGCGGCGGGATTTCCGTCGTCGTTGTCACGCTTATGGGTGATTCGCATTGAGCGATCCCTGAATGCGGTCGTTATCCTTCATTCAGGATGAAGCTGGCGGTATCGCAGCGCAGCACAGCCGTTATGACGCGGAGGTGATGCGTATTTTCCTGGCCCTGCTGCTCGTCCTCATCGTCGTTCCCGGCTGGTCGGGGGAGGAGCGGCTGGCGCTGCTGAACGACCGCGCGCAGATGACGGCGACGCCCGTGGCGCTCGATCCGCGCGATCCGGGGGTGAGGCGGGTCGGCGCGCTGACCTATCTGGGCGGGATCCGCCTCAGCAGTCGCGATCCGGCCTTTGGCGGCTTTTCGGCGATGACGCTGGTGGGGGACCGCTTCACGCTGCTCAGCGATGGCGGCAACGTCGTGCGGTTCCGGATGGGGGCGGACTGGCGGCCCTATGGCCTGCACTTCTCCTATCTGCCGGCCGGGCCCGGCACCGGATGGGAGAAGCGCGACCGCGACAGCGAATCGATGGCGATGGATCCGGCGACGGGCCGGATCTGGGTGGGATTCGAGCGGGCGAACCAGTTCTGGCGCTATGCCCCGGACTTCAAGGCGGCAGAGGGGCGGGTCGCGCCGGCGGCGATGAAGCGCTGGCCGGAGAATGGCGGACCCGAATCGCTGGCGCGGATGCCCGATGGCCGCTTCGTGACGATCAGCGAGGAGGCCAAGGTGCCCAAGCCCCATTGGCGGGGACCGGAGGCACTGCGCCTGCATTCGCGCATCGGGCTGATCTTTGCCGGCGATCCGCTGGCGGGGCGGGCGCGGCGCTTCGGCTATATGGTGGCACCGCACTATGACGTGGCGGATGCGGTCGCGCTGCCCGATGGCGACCTGCTGGTGCTGGAACGGTCGTTCGCGCTGCCGTTCCGATTCGGCAACCGGATCGTGCGGGTGGCGGCGCGCGACGTGGCGCCTGGCCGGGTGGCGCGGGGGCGGCTGCTGGCGACGCTGGCGGCCCCGCTGATCCACGACAATTTCGAGGGGATGGCGGTGGCCCGGGAGGGCGGGCGGACGATCCTGTGGCTGGTGTCCGACGACAACCAGTTTCCGCTGCAACGCTCGCTGTTGCTGAAATTCGCGTTGGATGGGTAGGCGCTTGGCCTGGACGACTAGCCTGGGCGACCCTGCGCAAACGCCGAAAGCCCGCCGCTCGGGGTGAGCGGCGGGCCTTTGGACGCGATCGTCGCGAAGCGTTTAGGCTGCTTCGGTCTCGGCCGGGACGGCGCGCTTCTTCACCACGTCGCGCTTCAGGCGACGGGCGCGCAGGCTCAGCTTGTCGTCCGAGGTCTTGACGAGCCAGTTGTCGAGGCCGCCATTATGCTCGACCGAACGCAGGCCGTGCGTGGACACGCGCAGACGCACGCTCTTTTCGAGCGAGTCGGAAATCAACGTGACGTTCTGCAGGTTGGGCAGAAAGGTACGCTTGGTCTTGTTATTGGCGTGGGAAACGTTGTTGCCCACCTGCCGGCCCTTGCCGGTCAGCTCGCAAATGCGCGACATGATCGTTATCCTGGTTTCAGGCAATTGCCCGGAAAGGCCGCGCGGATAGCCTGTATGTCGGAGGTCGTCAACCGATTCACCGGTTGCCGGGTGCAACTCGCAGAGCGGCGCGGCGTTAGTTACGCTGCCGCACCATTCGGAGCCAGGACCTCATGCGTACGCTTCTTGCCCTTATCGCCATCGTCGTTCTTCTTGTCGCGGTGGCGATGAGCCTGGGTTGGGTCAGCATCGACCAGACGCGCCCCGGCGTGGTGCAGGCGCCGCAGTTCCGGGCCGAGGGGCCGAAGGTTTCGGTCGGCACGCAGACCAAGACGGTGGAAGTGCCGACTTTGTCGGTTGAAAAGCCGAGCGAGCAGCCCGCCAACGCGCAATAAGTTGCGGGCGCGCGGCCACGCGGGCAGGGGGCAGGTATGTTCGCCACCCCCGATCCGATGCGCGCGGCGCTGGAGGCCGCAGGCGCCGCGGCCGCAGCCGGCGAAGTGCCGGTGGGTGCCGCGCTGGTCCATCAGGGGCGGGTGATCGCGGTCGCGGGCAATGCGCCGCGACGATTGTGCGACCCGACCGCCCATGCCGAGATGCGGGTGATTCGCGAGGGCGCGACGCTGCTCGGGCGCGAGCGGCTGGAGGATTGCGACCTGTGGGTGACGCTGGAGCCGTGCGCGATGTGCGCGGGCGCGATCGCCCATGCGCGGATCGCGCGGCTCTATTATGCGGCGGCGGACCCCAAGGGCGGGGCGGTGGAGCATGGTGCGCGGGTGTTCGCGCAGGCAACCTGCCATCACCGGCCGGACATATATGCGGGGATCGCCGAGCGCGAGGCGGGGGCGATGTTGCGGGAATTCTTTCTGGCGCGGCGGGGATGATCGCCATCGGGGTGCGCCTGGGGTAGCCCGTTGATCCGAAACGCCTCTCCCCCGAGGGGGAGAGGGCTGTTTCGTGAGCAATTAGCGCAGGTCGCCTTCGCGGATGGGTACGATCTTGATCTCGACGCGGCGGTTGGCGGCGCGGCCGGCATCGGTGTCGTTCGATTCGATCGGCTGCGTCTTGCCGAAGCCGCGGGTGCCGATGCGGGCGCGCTGCACGCCGCGGCTGGCGAGGTAATCGGCGACGGAGACGGCGCGGCGCTCCGACAGCGTCTGGTTGTACGCATCGCTGCCGGTCGAATCGGTGTGGCCGTACACGTCAATATAGGTCTGGTTATATTGCGACAGCGTGCTGGCGACCTGGTCCAGCGTGCGCTGGAACTGCGGCTGCACATTGGCCGAATCATAGGCGAAGGTGATGCCCGAGGGGATGTTGAGCAGCAGATCGTCGCCCTGGCGGACGACCTGCACGTCGGTGCCCGCGGTCCGCTCGCGCAGCTCGCGCTCCTGCTTGTCCATATAGGCGCCGATGCCGGCCCCCGCGAGGCCGCCGATGCCGGCGCCCAGGATCTTTTCGGTGCGGTCGCGGCGGCCGCCGACGAGATCGCCGAGCAGATAGCCGCCGACCGCGCCGCCCAGGCCGCCGATCGCAGCCTTGGAAATGCGACGTTCGCCGGTGACGGGATCGGTGGTGCAGCCGGCGGTGGCGACGAGTGCGGCCAGCGCGGCGGCGGTGGCGAACCTGGCGGATTTCAGCATGACGATTGTCCCTTTTTGCTGTCCCGATAACTCGGGCTGCTGATCCTTGTTCCGGATGCGAACTGAACGGTTGGTGACGGTTTGGCGACGAGGGCGCCATTTCGGCGATGCGCGCGAAGCCCAACAAGAAGCATTGTGGAAGGGGCGGCGTTGCGGTTAAGGACGATGCATTCCAATGGCACCGCTGCCCCCCTTCCCCTGGATCGACGTCGTCATCATCCTGCTGCTCGTGGGACTGAACGGCGTGTTCGCGATGAGCGAGCTGGCGATCGTCTCGGCGCGCAAGGCGCGGCTGGAGGCGATGGCGCGTACCGGGCGTAAAGGTGCGCAGGCGGCGATGCTGCTCGCCGCCGATCCGGGCAAGTTCCTGTCCACCGTACAGATCGGCATCACGCTGATCGGGATCGTCGCGGGCGCCTATTCGGGGTCGAGCCTGGGCGGGCCGGTGGGCGCGCGGCTGCAATTGCTGGGCCTGTCGGCGTCGACCGCGGCGTCGGTCGGCTTCGCATTGGTGATCGGGTTGACCACCTATGCCTCGCTGATCGTGGGCGAACTGGTGCCCAAGCAGTTCGCGCTGCGCAAGCCCGAGCCGATCGCGGCGCTGGTCGCGCTGCCGATGCGCTGGCTGGCGGTCGTCACGGCGCCGATCGTCTGGCTGCTCGATTCGACCAGCGGCGTCGTCTTTCGCCTGCTGGGCCTGAACCGCGAGGCGGAGGACCAGGTGACGGCGGAGGAACTGCACCTGATCGTCGCCGAGGCGTCCAAGTCCGGCGTGATCGAGGAGCATGAACGCTCGATCATCTCGGGCGTGGTGCGGCTGGCGGACCGGCCGGTGCGCGAGGTGATGACCCCCCGGACCGAGATCGACTGGCTGGACTGCACGCTGGATGCCGAGGGGATTCGCGCCAAGCTGCTCGATACGCCGCGCACGCGCCTGCCGGTGGGCGAAGGATCGATCGATTCGGTGATCGGCGTGGTGCAGGCGCGCGACATCGCGATGGCGCTGTTCCGCGGCGAGGCGCTCGACCTGAAGCGGCTGATGCGCAAGGCGCCGGTCGTGATCGACCGGATCGACGCGATGGATGCGCTGATCGCGCTGCGCCAGGCCGAGGTGCCGATGGCGCTGATCCATGACGAATACGGGCATTTCGAGGGGATCGTGACCCCGGCCGACCTGCTGGCGGCGATCGCGGGCGAGTTCGCCTCGGACGCGGAGCCGGGCGAGGCGCCCTCGGTCGTGGTGCGCGACGACGGGTCGCTGCTGGTGGCGGGCACGATGGCGGCGGATGCGCTGGCCGACCGGCTGGGCATCGACCTGCCCGACGACCGGGACTATGCCACCGTGGCGGGGCTGGCGCTGGCCGCGTTCCGCCACCTGCCGGGCGAAGGCGAAAGCTTCGTCGAGCAGGGATGGCGGTTCGAGGTGGTCGATCTGGACGGACGCCGGATCGACAAGCTGCTGGTCAGCGAGGAAGGCTGAAGCGACCGCGCTATTTCACGCGGGCGGCGCTGGTGATCTGCACCGGCTTGGCGAGCATCTCGCCCTTGAAGGGGCCGGCATTGGGATCGGTCGCGGTGTCGAGGATGCGGGCGATCACCTCCTTGCCCTCCACCACCTGGCCGAAGGCGGCATAGCCGAGATTGTCGCCGGGCTTCGTCGGATCGGCATCGAGCGAAGGCTGGTCGCCGACCATGATGGTGAAATCGCCACGCGCCGAGCCGGGGGCGAGACGGGCGATCGAGATGGTGCCGTCGAGATGCTTCAAGCCCGTCTGGGTGGTGGGTTCGTGCTTGATCGGCGGGAGGATGCGCTTGGGCTCGTTGCGGATGCCGAACTGGACGAAGCCGAAACCGGGGGCGACCTTGACCGAGCGGTAGAAGTTGGTGCCGTTCAGCCGCTTTCCATCGACATAGCGCAGGAAATTGGCGGTGGTGATCGGCGCCTGGGCGCGGGCGAGTTCGATGACGATGCGCCCGGCGGTGGTTTCGATCGCGACGCGGGTGGGCGCGGGCGCGGGTGCGGCGGCAGGTGTCGATGCCCCCTGGGGAACACCGGCGAGCAGCAGCGCGAAAAGGGGGGAAAGCATCGGAACGGTCCTTCGAGGCAGACAGGGATCGGCGCCAGTGTCTCACCGGAAGGGGCGGGGCGCCATCCCCAATGGGCTTCACCCGGCCGAGGGGTGATTATCATATCGGATCAGATATTTGGGCCGAAGGAGGCATAGTCGGATGCCGCCCTGTTCGACGCCGCCGCCGGGCGGCATCGTGGCGGCCGTCCCTTGCCACCAGCGCCCGAGGTAGGATGCGGCTGTTTCCCACGCGTGCCCCTCGCCTGCATCCGCAACGCCATACGGTGCGCAACACGCAGTCGGCTCCGCTGGAGGTACTCGTCGAGTATCTGCCCGACCGCTATGTGCTGCATCCCGGCGACGAAATGGTGATCGAGGCGCAGTCGCCGGACCGCGATGGCGGGTTCCTGGTGGTGGCCTATCCCGGCGGGCTGCAGGTGCATCCCGATTGGGGACTGGCAACCGGGGTCTGGATCAACGGGCGAATCGGGGTGACCGATTGGACGACGCCGGGGCCGAACGCCGTGGTGCGGCGGCACGAGCCGGTGGTGCGCCCGAGGATCCAGCGTGCGCGCGCGGCGGAAAAGCCGCGGCGCCCTTATTCGATCACGGTGCGCATCCGGGGATCATAGCCGGCCGAACGCGGCCTCGAACCCGGCACGGTCGCCCGCGGCGAGAAGGCGCGCCTGTTCGCGCCAGCGGTCGCGCTGCATGCGGCCGGCAAAGGGGCCGAGCTGCGCGTCGAGGGCAGCGGCCTGTGCGTCGTCCAGCGCGGCGATCTGGCCGACGGTGGTGATGCCCAGTTCGCCCAGACGCTGCTGGATCTTGGGACCAAGCCCCTTGAGCAGGCCGATCGGCTGATCCTGGGGCGCGGTGGCCGGGGGCGGGGTGGGGGCATCCGCCGCGATCGAGGCGGGGGTGGCGTCCATCGGCGCGGCGGCGGCCACCGGCTCGTCGGCGAGCGGGCGTTCGGGAAGCGGCTCGTCGACGGT
The DNA here is from genome assembly GCF_026540875.1 of Sphingomonas sp. GM_Shp_2. Taxonomy (NCBI): domain Bacteria; kingdom Pseudomonadati; phylum Pseudomonadota; class Alphaproteobacteria; order Sphingomonadales; family Sphingomonadaceae; genus Sphingomonas; species Sphingomonas sp. GM_Shp_2. The sequence continues at coordinate 1,929 of NZ_JALNUQ010000006.1, read as the reverse complement.
GGGGGTGGGGGCGGGTGCGGCCGGAGGCGGGACAGGAACCGGCCTTGGCGCCGCGACAGGAGCGGGTGCCGGAACAGGAGCCGGAGCCGGAGCCGGAGCCGGAGCCGGGCTTGCAGCCGCAACAGGAGTTGGGGCTGCAACGGGAGCCGGAGCCGGAGCCGGAGCCGGAGCCGGTGCGGAAGCCGTCGGCTCCTCCGGCGGGGCCGTATCGGGCTCGATCATCGGCACGCCGGCCTGCTCGGCATTGCGCTCGACGGTGCGTTCCGCGTGCTTGCGGATGCGCTTGCGGCGGACGCCGATCAGGATGATCGCGATGGCAAAGGCGGCAACGAGTGCGATGAACACGAAGTGCATCGTCGTGATCGTGGCGACGCCGTCCGGGATCAGGCTGGCGCCGGGTGCGGCGGCGGTGGTTTCGTTCATGCGACCCGTTCTAGCTGGGGGGTGGATACACCGCGAGCGTTATTCGCCCGCGGCCGACCCAGCGTCATGAAGCCCCGCCGCGCGCGTGAGTTCCACGAATTCCTGCCGCCACGGCCCCCGGGCGTCGCCGGCGAGGCGGCGGATATCGCTCCAGGTGAAGCGGGCAAGCAGGGGATCGCCGCGCAGCTTCTGCCCAAAGGCGGCGACCGCGGTGACGAACGCCATGTCGCCGCGAGGCGCGGTGGCGGTACGCAGCTGTGCGGCGGGAATGGCGCGCGCGATTTCACGCGAGGTGGTACCATCCGGCAGCTTGTAGCGCAGCTTCACATAGGCGCATTCGGTGCCGCCGGTGGTCTTCGCCAGCGGGCGATTGGCGGGGTAGCGGCGTGCATCGCTCCACCCCTTGGCGTCCACCGGTACGACCTCGTACAGGGCGGTGACCTGATGGCCGGCGCCGATATCGCCGGCATCGACCGCGTCGTTGGTGAAATCCGCCTCAGCCAGCGCGCGATTCTCATAGCCGATCAGGCGGTACTGGCGAACCGCGGCGGGGTTGAACTCGACCTGGACCTTTACGTCCTTGGCAATGGTGACGAGGGTGGCGGACAGCTCGTCGTCCAGTACTTTGCGGGCCTCCATCGCGCTGTCGATATAGGCATAGTTGCCGTTGCCGATATCGGCGATGCGCTCCATCATCGCCTCGTTGTAGTTGCCGCGGCCGAAGCCCAGCGTGGTGAGGGTGATGCCGTCGTCGCGGTTGCGTTTGACCAGTTGTTCCAGCGCCGTGTTGTCGCTGATGCCGACGTTGAAGTCGCCGTCGGTCGCCAGCAGGATGCGGTTGATGCCGCCCTTCACGAAATGCTGGCGCGCGGTGGCATAGGCCAGCGCGATGCCCTCGCCACCCGCGGTCGAGCCGCCGGCGTCGAGGCAGGTAAGGGCGGCCCTAATCGCGTTCGGATCGGCGGTGGGGTCGAGGACGATGCCGGCGGCGCCCGCATAGACGACGATCGAGACGCGGTCGCGCGGGGTCAGCCGACCGGCGAGCATGGTCAGTGCCGATTTCACCAGGGGCAGCTTGTCCGGCTGGCCCATCGAGCCCGATACATCGACCAGAAAGACGAGGTTGGCCGGCGGGCGCCGGTCGGTTGCGACGTCATAGCCGCGCAGGCCGATGCGGATCAGGCGGGTGTCGGGGTTCCACGGCGTGACCGCGACATCGGTGGAGACGCCGAACGGTTCGGCAGCGCTGCGCGGACGGGGATAGTCGTAGCGGAAATAGTTGATCATCTCCTCGGTCCGGACCGCCTCTGCGGGGACCGGCTGGCCTTCGCGCAGGAAGCGGCGGACATTGGCATAGCTGCCGGTGTCGACATCGACCGAGAAGGTGGAAACGGGGTTGGTGGTGACGTCCTGTACCGCGGCGACCGGCTGGCCGGCATAGCGTTCGGTGTTTTCGGGGGTGCCGTAGGGCGAGATTGCCGTACCCGGCACACCGGCGATCGCCTG